>CACYBV010000332.1 GCA_902772745.1 uncultured Eubacteriales bacterium | reverse complement strand
TCATTGTAAATCTCCTCATTTATTTTATAATTTGATATTATTCTGTTTTCCAACGTAAAATGCGGTTTATCCGCGAAGTTTTCCCTCGTATTTTTTCATAATCTCCCGCGCCACAGTATCCGGGACGAATTCCGAAATGTCCCCGCCGTAAGACGCGACTTCCTTCACGATGCTCGAAGAAAGATAAGCATACTTGAGGTTGGTGGTCAGAAACACCGTATCGACATCTTCAGCGAGTTTCCGGTTTGTCTGGGAAAGCTGCAGCTCATATTCGAAATCGGTCACGGCGCGCAGGCCCCGGATCATGAAATCCGCTTTTTCCTGTCTCGCAAAATTCACAGTCAGCCCGGAGAAAGACCGGACTTCGACATTCTTCAGTCCGGAGATGCATTCTTCGATCATCCGGATCCGTTCCTCCACCGTAAAGAGCGGCGTTTTTGCGGAATTGTTGAGAACGCCGACAATCAGGCGGTCTGTAAAGCGGGATGCGCGTTCGATAATGTCCAGATGTCCGAAAGTGACCGGGTCGAAAGAGCCGGGATAGACTGCAATGCTCATATATTCGTTTTCCTTTGGAGAAAAAGATGGCGGTTTGTTTTATAGCGTTTGTCGCGGATGACTGCAAAAGGCAGTTCCGAAAACGACGCCGGATCGAAACGGATCGACTCCTCTATGACAATCAGGGAACTTTCCCGAAGAAGCGGGGAATCTGCAAGCTTTCGAAGCGTCCTCAGCTCTTCTCCTGTTTCATACGGCGGATCCATGAATATAATATCAAAAGGTTCGGATTTCCGGCTTTCCAGGGATGAAATTCCGAGGACCGTATCCGTTCTTAAGACTTCCGCCTGATCCTTCAGCTTCGTAAATGCGAGATTTTCCTCGATGCAGCGGACCGCGGCCGCATTCTTTTCGATAAATACCGCGGCGGCCGCACCCCGGGAAAGCGCTTCGATGCCGATCGCACCGCTTCCCGCATACAGATCGAGGAAGCGGCAGCCGGAAAGCATCGGCTGCAGGATATTGAACAGGGTTTCCTTGATCCTGTCCGTAGTCGGACGGGTGGAAAGCCCCGGAACCGTTTTCAGGGGGAGGCTTCGCGCCGTTCCAGCAATCACTCTCACGCTGACAAAACTCCGTCAAATACTCTTCTTTTTATTTTACCACGATTTTTTCCCGATGACAAGCAAAAGAGTAAAAATCCTCTGAACTTTTCTGGCGCAGGAATACAGGACGGAGGACCGCTCACGGCATCAGATCAGGTCCCGCCGCTTTATCAGCGTCATCTCAAGAAGCACCGAGAGTCCCACATAAAGCACAACCATCAGGAGCGCTGAAAGAACCATGTCCCATCTCCCGGAAGTCAGCTGCCTGAGGTTGCCGACAAGCGAAATATACTGGATCCGGAATTTGACGTTCGGATTCAGGGTCTCGGAAAGATCCGCGATCGTATACAGAAGCGGCGCGCCGACCCATAGATAAATCGTGCTGATTATAATCGCAGACATCTGGCGCCTGAGAAAGTCGGTCAGCATCAGGACCACGATTCCGATAGCTGAAAGCAGCAAAGACGCCGTAATCAGGAACACAAAAAGGTTCAGGATTCCGCCAACGGGAAGTCCCCTGAAAAAGATAAAGCTTATGAGGATCATCGCGAAGGATGAAACATCCACAAGGAGGAAAGCATAAAAAGTAACCAGGACCGCATGTACAAAAAAGATTTCCGAACGCGGATGTGCGGATGCGATATTCTTGATAAAGCCGGACCTCCTGAGAGGAAGCAGGAAAATCGCGATAAACAGGACAATATAAATGCTGAGATTGCCTTTCAGGGCATACCCGATAAAGTCTGCGTAATTATTCACGGCGCTTATGCCGGAAATCTCCGGATCCGCGGTGAACACCGAAGGATCGAAGCCCAAATACTTCTCGTAGCTTTCAAGAAGCCAGGGAGCGTTCCCGAACATAAAGCCGTAGATCGCCCCGGAAGCCAGCGACAGGCCGAAGCAGGCCAGAAGAAGTATCAGCGGGCTTTTGGATTTTTTCATACGGTAAAGTTCCGCAAACAGAAGATTTTTCATAATCAGCGGACCTCCCTCGTAACACCCATAAAATACTGTTCCAGAGACTCCCGGATCAGCTGGCATTCATGCACATGAATCCCGGCCATAATCATCCGCTCGAGCATTTCGTCCCGGCGGTCGAACTGTTCGAGGACATAAAGCATGTGTTCGGATTTCGTCTGGTAGCTGAAAATATTCATGCTTTCAAGGACCGTTTTCGCGGCGTCTGTACGGTCGACAATAAAACGCACATAAGCCGGCATCGAATTCAGGATTTCCTCTTCCGTCGCTTCTTTCATAAGATGTCCGCGCTCCAGAATACCGTAAGTGGTCGCGACCTTAGAAAGTTCGTCGAGAAGATGGCTTGAGATGATGATGGTCTTCCCGAAATCCCGGTTCAGCCGCTGCAGGACAAGCCGGACATCGTGAATGCCCTGCGGGTCGAGACCGTTGATCGGCTCATCAAGAATCAGGATGTCCGGATCTCCGGAGAGCGCAAGCGCGATCGAAAGGCGCTGTTTCATCCCGAGGGAAAAACTGCCGCAGCGCACGTCCGCCCAGTTCGCAAGCCCGACAAAAGCCAGAAGCTCGCGGGAGCGTTCTTCGTTCTGCTTCTTTCCGAGCGCGATCCTTTTGATCTCCAGGTTCTGCAGTGCGGTAAGCCTCGAATAAAGGCCAGGCGCCTCGATCAGCACGCCGATCTGCGGCCTTTCGATATGGCTGTTCCCGATCTCAATGCTTCCCGAACTGGGAAAGGAAAGACCGGCAAGCATTTTCAGGATTGTCGTCTTTCCTGCCCCGTTTCGCCCGATCAGTCCGTAGACAGCGCCTTCCTCCACATGGAGGTCGACGCTGTCTACTGCAGTAACGGTTTTATAGTTTTTTGTCAGATCTGAAGTAGTAATGATATATGACATATTTCCCGAATCAGTCCTTTTTCTGTTCTTCTGCGGGCTCATCCTTTTTCACGGTCTTTTTCAGCACATATCCGATGATGATCACGCCCACAAGAACTCCGCCCAGGATAAAGAACAGATCGTTCCTTCCGGACGCCAATGCGGCAATCATGCCGGAAAAGCACAGAACGAGAAGGACAATCAGTACGATTGCTGCGATACGTTTTCCGGACACTTCCTAAAATCCTTTCCTTAAAGATCCGCCGGAGTTTCCTCGATTGTCTTTTCGGCGATCAGTTCGTCATACAGCGCCTGATACTTCTTTGCGGAAGCTGCCCAGGAGAAATCCTGCTTCATCGCGCGAAGAAGCATCTCATCCCAGCGTTCGCGCTGGTTTTCGTAAACATGTTTCGCATAACGGATAATACCGAGCATCTCATGCGCGTTGTAGTTTCGGAAGGAGAAACCCGTGCCTTCGTTCGTAATCTCGTTGTAGGCCTGGACCGTATCCTTCAGGCCGCCGGTTTCGCGGACGATCGGAAGGGTTCCGTAGCGAAGCGACATCAGCTGGGAAAGTCCGCAGGGCTCAAACAGCGAAGGCATCAGGAACGCGTCGCAGCCCGCGTAGATCCTGTGGGAAAGCGCTTCGGAGTAGAAAATACTCGCGCTGACCTTTCCCGGGTACAGCGATGCATAATAGCGGAACATGTCCTCGTAGCGCTTCTCGCCGGTTCCGAGGATGACAAGCTGGATGTTCGGCAGTTCACACATCTCGTGCATGACGCAGTCAATGAGGTCGAAGCCTTTCTGGTCCGTGAGCCGGGACACGATGCCGACCATGAAAGCATCCGCTTTCTTTTCGAGTCCCAGTTCTTCCTGCAGCGCGGCCTTGTTCCGTGCTTTTCCTTTGACCGCATCTTTGATTCCGTACACGGCCTTGATGTCCGGATCGGCGGAAGGATTGTAGAAGTCCGTATCGATGCCGTTCATGATGCCCCGGAGCCTGTCGGATTTTGCCTGAAGGAGCCCGTCCATGCCTTCGCCGTAGAAGGGTGTCTTGATTTCCTCGGCGTAGGTATCCGAAACCGTCGTGATGCGGTCCGCATAGACGAGGCCGCCTTTCAGCATGTTGCCGTTCCCGTAGGCTTCGAGTTTGTCCGGCGTGAAATAGTAACCGGAAAGTCCGGTCTTCTCCATCATGGTCCTGACATCCCAGGTTCCCTGGAACTTGAGGTTGTGGATGGTGAAGATCGTCTTCATGTGGTGGTAATAGAGATCGCCCTGGAAAGAGTCATTGAGATACACCGGGATCAGGCCGGTCTGCCAGTCGTGGCAGTGGATGATGTCCGGCTTCCAGGGTAAAAGCGGCAGCACGGAAAGGACCATCCGCGAGAAGAAGGCGAATTTCTCGATGTCATCGTAGACATTGCTGTAGGGCCACGAACCGTTGAAGTAGAATTCGCTGTCGATAAAGTAGAAAATCACACCGTCGAGCTCCAGTTTGTACAGTCCGACATACTGGTCTCTCCAGCAGAAGCCGGTGTAGAAATGAGTGACATACTCCATTTTCTCCCGGAAGCTGTCCTTGATGCAGGTGTATTTCGGCATGATCACTCGGACATCGTATTTATCGGTATCAAAGTATTTGGGAAGCGAGCCCGCCACATCCGCAAGACCGCCGGTCTTGATGAAAGGCACGCATTCCGATGCGGCAAATAACACATTCGTTTTTTTCATGGAATACCTCCGCGGGTTTTCTTATTAAACTATAATAACAGCTGATATTTCTTTCGTCAATCAAAAATAAACGAAAAACAGCGGAAATGTAAGTTGCAAAAGCGGACTCCGGATGATAAAATAGCAGCTGATTCCAAAACCAGGGGGACCGCAAATGCTGTATCTTGAAATCCGGAACATCGGAAAATTCACTTCTCTTCTGTTTTCGGACGATTCGTTCGACCGCTTCCTTCTGCATGAGGCTTCCTTTGAAACCCGTTTTACGGCGATCTTCGAAGGAAAGAAAAACGCCGCATATTTCTCCGAAGAAGAAAAGGAAAAAGAGCTCGCGGAGCCGAATGTCCGCTGGTCCGAGATCAGGCCTGCGGCATTTAAGCTGCTGCAGGGAAAAAAACTGCCGGTTTCCTTCAAGGTGGTTCTTCTCACTGCCCCGGGCGTCACAAAAACCGTGGTGGAAAAGTCCGGCTTTTTAGGATGTCCCGTATCGTCCCTCTCCGTCAGTGCGGTCTACAGGGAGCAGAGGCTTCTTCTTCGGACCGGCGTTTCCTACGGCGGCTTTTCAATGGACCGGAGCCTCGAAAAATACTGGGACGATTCGGTGCAGAAATTCCTCACGGATCACGATATCGAATACGCAGAACCTGAAATATAACGAAAAAGCAGGAGG
>CACYBV010000331.1 GCA_902772745.1 uncultured Eubacteriales bacterium | reverse complement strand
GCGTCTGTAGCTCAGTGGATAGAGCACCGGCCTCCGGAGCCGGGTGCGGAGGTTCGATTCCTCTCAGACGCATTTTCCATTTATATATACCCTTCTTCCTGATCAATGAGAAGGAGGACAAATCAAATGACTTTCGAGGAATTCCTGATTAATCTCAAATCTGCCGTCGACAGAGAACTTCCGGACGGAACCAGCCTGGAATACAAAACCATTCTGAAAAACAATGAAGTCGCGCTCACCGGGGCGTATTTTCTGCGCGAAAAAGGGCAGGAATCCAGCCAGCTGTTTTATATGGAGCCGCTTTTTGAGATAATCGGCGGGGACGGCGCGGTTTCGGAGGCCGCAAAATTTCTTCTCAGGGAAAAGGATACGCCGGTTCCGGAGCGGATTTCAGAGGTCCGGGTGAAGTGTTTTGACGATGTCCGCGAACGGATTATTGTGCGCCTCATCGGGAAGGAGCGGAACAGAAACCGCCTCCCGGATCTCGTGTACCGGGATTTTCTGGATATGGCGGTTTCGGCCTGCATCTACTTCCCGGGAACAGGTGAAGAACACGGAATAACGGAGGTCAGCCGGAAAATGGCGGCAAGCTGGGGCGTTCCGGACGGGGAACTTCTGGACCTTGCGCTTGAGAATACCCGCAGGCTTTTCCCGGATACGCTCAGGACACTCAGGGAGGCCGCGCATCTTCAGGACGAAGACGAAAGCATTGACGGCCTCTATGTGCTTTCGAATGAAGCCTGTTATCTCGGCGCTTCGGCGGTGCTGTATACGGAGAAACTCCCGGAAATTGCAAAAAAGTATGCGTCGGATCTGTGGATGATTCCATCGAGCATCCACGAGTTTATACTTCTGCCCGGGAACCGGATGGATGAGGATTTCCTGCACGCGGCCGTCGAAGATGTGAATGCAAGCTCAGTCCCAAAGGAAGACATCCTGACGGGTTCCCTGTACCTTTACCGCCGCGAATCAGGCCGGATAGAGCGCGTTCCGGATTGACAAAGGCCGCATTCTGTAGTAAACTAAGCTCTGTATGAGCGTCTGAAAATCTGCCGGAAAATATGCGGCATATCAGACCGGATGAAAGGATTTACATACGGAATGCAGAATAAAAAGAACCGATTTACCCAGGTGTATTTCAAATATATTACCGTCCTTCTTCTGGCATTGATGGTGGTGCTCGGCGTTATCCTTTTTGCTCAGACAAGAGGAACCAACGAAAATACCGACGAGTCTTCCACGGAAACACAGGAGAGCATTGCTCCTGAAACGAGCAGCAGTGAAAACGAAGAATCCGTCACGGAGGAGCTTCCGACAACGACCGAGGCGCCGACGGAACCGAGTGTTCCGGACAAGGACCAGATGGAAGTGACGGCGCTGATGCGGATGTATTATCAGGCCAAGGTGGATGATGACCTGGAGCAGCTGAACCGCCTCGTGGATTCGGATCACGATTACAACAATGACGACATTACTTCGAATGCGCAGATTGTGGACCGGTATGATGACTTTACGCTTTATATCATGCCCGGCGCGGATTCGGACAGCTTTATTGTCTATGTGAAGTACAATATCTATTTCAACGGAATCGATATGGGAGCGCCTTCGCTGAACCATTATTATGTCATCCGCGGCGAGAACGGGATGCTGATTTATGACCGCCCGCTGTCAGCGGCGCAGCAGGCCAGCATGATCGAAACCGAGAATTCCGAAACGGTTCGGAAACTGAAGGAACAGGTGGACCGCGAGCTTGAAGAAGCCTGCGAAGCCAGCCTGGACCTGAAGTATTTCATGGCGATCCTGAACCATACCACGGTGGACGAAAGCAGTCAGGAATAAAAACTATTCGGGCCGGTAGATGAACCGGCCCTTTTCCGATGGAGAAGCAGCAGGAATCAAAGGAGGGGAAGATGGCCAAGTACATCATGGCGCTGGATGCCGGAACGACCTCGAACCGGTGTATACTGTTTGACGAAAAAGGACAGATTAAGAGCGTTGTCCAGAAGGAATTTACCCAGTATTTTCCGGAGCCGGGGCTTGTCGAGCACGATGCGAACGAAATCTGGCTCACGCAGTATTCGGTTGCGGCTGAAGCTTTGAACAAAGTGAACGCTGCGGCGGAAGATATCGCGGCGATCGGCATCACGAACCAGCGCGAGACGACGGTCATCTGGGACCGGCATACGGGCGAACCGATCTGCAGGGCCATCGTCTGGCAGGACCGCAGAACCGCACCGCTTACCGATCAGATGATTGCGGACGGCCTTACGGATATGATCCGGAAGAAAACCGGCCTGATTATCGACCCGTATTTCTCCGCAACCAAGATCAAATGGATGCTCGATCATGTGGAAGGCGCCAGAGAGAAAGCGGAGCACGGAGACCTGATGTTCGGAACCGTCGAGACCTGGCTGATTTATAGGCTGACGGGCGGAAAAGTGCATGTAACGGACTATTCGAACGCTTCCCGGACCATGCTTTTCAATATCACGGAGCTCTGCTGGGATCAGGAAATTCTGGATCTCCTCGGTATCCCGGCGAGCATGCTCCCGGAGGTCCGGCCAAGTTCCTGCATCTACGGGGAAACCGATCCGGAGCTTTTCGGGAAAGCGATCCCGATCGCGGGCGCGGCCGGAGACCAGCAGGCGGCGCTTTTCGGCCAGACCTGCTTCGCGCCGGGAAATGTCAAGAACACCTACGGAACCGGGTGCTTCCTCCTGATGACGACCGGAGAGAAGCCGGTATTCTCGGAAAACGGCCTTCTTACGACAATCGCCTGGGGCCTGGACGGAAAGGTCACCTACGCCCTGGAGGGCTCGATATTCGTCGCGGGATCGGCGATTCAATGGCTCAGGGACGAACTCCGCGTGATCGAATCCGCCGGGGACTCGGAGTATTTTGCGAACAAGGTCCCCGATACCAACGGCTGCTATGTGGTTCCCGCATTTACGGGCCTTGGCGCGCCTTACTGGGATCCATACGCGCGGGGGGCGATCGTCGGCCTTACGCGCGGCGTCAACCGCTACCACATCATCCGGGCGACGCTGGAGTCCCTCGCTTTCCAGACCTATGATGTGCTGAAGGCGATGGAGAAGGATTCCGGCATGCCGATCACTTCGATGAAGGTGGACGGCGGCGCTTCGGCGAACAACCTTCTTATGCAGTTCCAGGCGGACATGCTCGGCCAGCCCGTTACACGTCCTGCCTGCGTGGAGACCACCGCGATGGGCGCAGCATATTTTGCAGGGCTTGCGGTCGGATATTACAAGTCGCTGAATGAAATCGTGAAGAACTGGAAATTCGGCGCGACATTTGCACCGACGATGACGGATCAGGAACGGCATGCGATCCTTCAGGGCTGGCACCGCGCAGTGGAACGGGCCAGGGCCTGGGCGAGAGAAGACTGAGCTGTCATGACAGCGGATGAGATCAGGATCGGGATGCCTGAATAATCTGCGTTTAGCCGGACGGAGGCCGAAGGCCGAAGCCGGGACATCCCGTATGGTTATCGAAAAAGTATAAAGAACGGACGAGGAAACGGTATGGAATATGATGTAATTATAATCGGGGCGGGCGTCACGGGCTCTGCCGTCGCGCGCTACCTTTCGCGCTACCAGGCGAAAATCCTGGTCCTGGAGCGCGAGTCGGATGTCTGCGAAGGCACCTCGAAGGCCAATTCTGCGATTGTGCACGCGGGTTATGACGCGGAAAAAGGGTCTCTTATGGCGAAATACAACGTCAGAGGCTCTGAAATGATGGAAGCGCTCAGCAAGGAACTGGACTTTGCCTACGACCGCTGCGGATCTCTTGTCGTATGTCTTTCGGATGAGGACCGGCCGCGCCTTCAGGCACTTTATGAAAACGGCCTCGCGAACGGTGTGCGGGACCTGCGGATCGTCGAGCGGGAAGAGCTTCTCTCGATGGAACCGAATATCAGCGATCAGGCGGTCGCGGCGCTGTGGGCGCCGACCGGAGCGATTGTCTGCCCCTTTGAACTGACGATCGCGCTGGCGGAAAACGCAGCCCGAAACGGCGCGGAATTCCGTTTCAATACAGAGGTGGGAAAAGTTTCCCCGCT
>CACYBV010000330.1 GCA_902772745.1 uncultured Eubacteriales bacterium | reverse complement strand
TCTGCGGTCTGCGTATTCTTTCCGGAAATTTCGCTGCATTTCGGAAGTCCTGCAAGTTCCTCGATCCGCTCCTCTACGGTCTGGTTCTTCCTTTTTTCCATCTCCGCGATATTCTGCGCAATTACCTTGCTGTAAAGCTCGGCCGCTTCTTTGCCGCAGCCCGGCGCGGAGATTGCGTTTTTCACTTTCTCATGAGAAGTTGCCAGCAGCACGGATCTGCCGGTATCAGTAAAAGTCTGGTAAAGTTCATTTGCCCTGCTCCTCAGCTTTTCGAGGTCAACCGGAGCCGTCTTCCAGTCCGGATTGTCCTTCATCTGTTCGTACAGAGCAACTTTCTCCAAAAAGATGAATTCCAGATCCTGCCCCATGTTTGAAAGATCAATGCCGGCTCTCATGGTAAGATCCAGGTCGGCACCGCTGTGCAAGACCGGGTATGCCATGGTTTCTTCCAGCCCCTTAATGACAGGATAATCTTCGCATATTTTATTCCAGTTTTCCGGGCTGCAGTTGGTTTTGATATAGTTCATGCGTCCGCGGAACACCTCGGCGCACCGGATGAAGTCTTTCTTATTTTCAATCTCGTAGAATGCGCCGCTCAGTTCATCCGCCGCATCCAGAATTATAGCAGACATCTCTCCAAGCTTGCTGCTGAATGATTCCTTCATTTCCGGTGAACAGAACCGCCCCATCAGATCCTGCAGCTTCCAGTATTCCTCAGCATTTGACACCACCCGGTTATACAGGTTTTCAGCCCAGGGATCCTGTTCGGAGGCTTCCTGTACGGATGTATCGTAGGCATTAAGGAAAGCGTCGCGGGCTTCCTGTGAACCATGCTTTAATTCACCAAACATATTCGAAAGTTCGACGTTCGACATGCTGTTTACAAAGCGCTCATATCCCGGACTGTTCTTTATTTCCGCGATCTCGTTCTCTATTGTCCCGGCTTCGCGGAGTTCCCGATATTCCTCGTCCGTCAGATCCAGATGGCGCATAAGCCAGATCATTTCCGCAGCATTCTCCCGGACATTTTCATCGCCGGTATAATCCGTACTTTTGAGCCTCGCATCGAATGTCCGCTGCACTTCGGTCTTTCTCAGAGGTCTGAGCGCATACTCCATCGCACCGCCATAGGTATGCCCCTGAAATTCCCGATACAGCCGGTCCAGTGTTTCCTGGGGAACATGCTTAAGCTCCTCTTCAACCGTGTCCGCTCTTTTTGAAACATCCGACGGAAGCCGGCGGGAAAGGTTGATGTTCACAGTCAGGGCTGTTCCCCGACCGGCATTGACGCTTTCTCTTGCCGCGATGATTTCCGCCATCGCTCGCCTTCTGTCTTCCGGTGCAGGGAAATCGCCCCGTATCATACGTTCCTTCAGCTGCGCTACCCTTCTTAAACAGGTCGGCTGGAGAATTTCATGCAGATCATCCGGAATGCGGTCACCTGAGGCGATGTATCTGCGGAATGAAAACAGAAGCGCAGTTTCCCCGTCATTCTTTCTGAGAAGCCGATCCAGCTCCTGGGGTGTCATGGAATCGGCAAATTTCTGTACGTGGGCACGGTTTATGGCAAGCGTTCTTTCCCAGGTCTCACGTGCTTTTCTTTCCGTACTGACGTCCTGAAGCGAAAACTGCTCCATGACTTTTCCCGTCAGAAGAAGCGCCGCGGCCTCCACCCGGTCGGCTTGCGACATCGGCTCGTTTCGGCGAAGCCTCTGTCTCATCGAATTGATCTGATTCTGGTAGTTTCTGAGAGTCCTTTTCGGCATTTTTGTCTCCTTTTTATGCTGTTTCGGAAAATATTGTTTTCATCCAGTATATACGACCCTGTCCAGCAAATGTCCAACAGATAAAAAAAAATTATTGAAAAAGGCTGAAAAAACGGCTCGAGCCCGGTGAAGACCGGGCTCGATGCCTGTTTGTAAATAAGTCAAGTTCCAAATCCAAACTCAGCAACCTGATTCTTTTTTTGGACAGCTTTCGACGCCCCGTTTTTTCAGTATTCCGTTCCTTTTACGGAAATCACGGATTTTCCGGGAGCAGGGCTTCCTCATTGTTTTCCGCCTGATTCTGTTTCTGTACACCGGCAGTCCTCGGGATTACCGATCTGACACTGAAGTTCGTATTTTTCAGATTGATGATCTTCTCCAGTCCTTCCTTCATCTGGTTGACATTGAACTGCGGATTGTTTTTATACTTCAGACCCCCGTTGTTTCTTGCAACATCCATTCTCATGCGGACGTCGTCCCATTTGATGTTATCCTTCGGCTCTCCGATATTCTGGTTCAGTGAATCGCAAAGCCCGAACAGTTCGATGGAAAGCTCCCGGAATTTCGGCTTGAGGGACTCGAAGGAATTCGGGTTCATGACCAGCTTGTCCATCATGCCGACCGCTTCCAGCTTGATTTCATTGAACCTGCCCTGATAGGTGCCGCGCTCGAGAAATACATCACAGATGTGCTCTTTCTGCAGATTATCTTTACTCCGGTTGTATTCCCGCATTTTTTCGAGCATCTCTCCGCCATGTCCTTTTGTGGCCAGGATCTCAAGATCCTGTGCAGCGGCAGAAAAGGCAGGTTTTTTGGAGAGCACATCGGTTTCTTTGGAAAGCGGGCTCCCTTCATCGCAGGTGATTGTTTTGTCGTCTTTTTCAGGCCTTTCAGGTTGTCGCGCTCCGCGTTTGCGGCAGTCCGGGCCGCGAAAATCCGGCAGACATCCTGAAGGCTCGCCTTCGCTTCGCCTGTCTTCAGAGGATTTATAATCCTGTTGAGATTCTGCTCGGCAGTCTCCGTGCATTCGATCTCTTCAGCGGGAAGCGCGGTGTTGAAATTTACAGTTTCTTTCTCCAGCTCAGAGAGAGCATCCGAAAACTGCCTGAACTGTTCTTCAAGCTGTCCGCTGACGGGCATTTTCCCAAGAATCATTCTTTCCATTGCCGTTCTCAGCCGTGCATTGAGACCGGTCAGCGCATTTCGCCTGTCCACAGGGTTTAATTCCAGAAATTGATCAACCGTTATTGCATTTATTTTCATCCTCCGCAGAATCTCTGTGATTTGTTATACACTGATTATATGATGCCGTGTACAACAGATGTCCAACAAAAATACTGAATAAATACGGTTTTTAGTCTCTGGTCCAGTAGGGCTTCTGGTCTGCGTGTGTGTAAGAACGAAGCTGTATGCCGAAATCCGCCATGAGCTCGTCGTATTTTGCCTGGAGCCGCATGCTGAAGACACCGGCTTCGGTCTTTTCGTCGTACATTTTCCTGAGCTTCCGGTAGTCTTCCTGTGCGGCGTCCTTATAGTTGTTCTGCATATTCATCTGCAGGGATGCAATCAGGTTGTCCATTTCCGGATCTCTGCGTTTTCTGAAAAAAGCCATAAAAACCTCCTGAAAATCCGTCCGGGATTCACATCTTATCCGGGGCACTGAAGCCGAGAAGCCCGACGCACTGGGAAAGGATCCGCTCGACCAGGGAAAGAAGCTCAAGATAGGCCTGCTTTTTCCCGGGATTTTCTTCCCGAAGCACCGGCGTATCGTGATAGAAACTGTTGAATACATCCGAAAGCTGATAAATATATGCGCAGACCTTATGCGGCGCAAGTTCTTCGGCCGCATTTTGGATCATATCCTGGAAACCGGCGATCGACAGAAGAAGCGCTTTGACCGTTCCGGCCGCTTCGGAAAGATACGAAAAGTCCGGTTTCTCCGACAGAACCGCCTGTGCTTTTTTGAGGATCGAACGGATCCTTACGATTGTGTACAGGATGTACGGCCCGGTATTTCCCTCAAAGGAGGCAAAACGGTCAATATCAAAATTGTAGTCCTTCGCGGCCTGGTTCTGCAGGTCGCCGTATTTGATCGCGGAAAGACCGACGCATTTTACGGTTTCTTCCGGAATATCCTCGTCCTGATAGCGCTCTTTCATCTTCTCACGGACCGCGTCATAAATCTCCGAAAGCAGGGATTCAAGCCGCATGACGCCGCCGGAACGGGTCTTGAACGGCTTGCCGTCTTTCCCGTTCATCGTGCCGTAGCCGATGTGAATAAGCTCTGTCTCCGGCTTCACGATGCCCGCTTTCTTCGCGACGCGGAATACCTGCGTGAAATGCAGTTCCTGACGCTTGTCGGTGACATAGATGATTTCGTCCGGGTTCATATCGCGCATACGCATGATCAGGGTTCCGAGGTCCGTCGTCTGGTAAAGCGCGGCGCCGTCGGATTTCAGGATAATGCAGGGCGGAACTTCCCGCCGGTCGCTCTCCTCCTTGACGTCGACGATCAGCGCGCCTTCGGAAATCCTCGAAAGGCCTTTTTCCTTTACGATCGAAACGACTTCCGGAACATAGGGATCCGCGGCAGATTCGCCGTTCCAGAGATCAAAATGCACATCGAGTTCATCGTAGATCTTCTTTTCGTCCTCGACGGAAAGCTTCATGATATGCTTCCAGAGCGCAAGTGTCGCCGGATCCTTATGCTGCAAAAGAAAGGTCCGTTCATGCGCGCGCGCCATGAATTCCGCGTCTTCTTTGCTCCTCGCGGAAGCTGCGGGGTAGATTTCCTCGAGTTCCGAAAGTGTAAACGGTGCTTCCTCCGGGTATTCTCCGGAAAATTCAGGGTCGAAATACACCAGCTCCGGCTTCCTGTCCTTAAGCTCCTCGATGATCAGGCCGAACTGCAGTCCCCAGTCCCCGAGATGAATGTCCCCGATGACCGTGTGGCCCATGTATTTCAGGATGCGTTTGACGGATTCTCCGATGATCGCGGTCCGAAGGTGGCCGATATGCAGGGGTTTGGCGACATTGGGTCCGCCGTAATCGATGATGATGGTTTTCGGTGCGGGGAATTCGACGCCGAAACCGTCTGATGCGGCCATAGAGGCCGTAAAATCGGCCAGAAAAGCCGGTGAAAGCGTCAGGTTGATAAATCCCGGGCGAACACAGGAAACCTCCGAAAAGGCCGGGTTTTCGCTTAATACGGACGTGACCTTCTCCGCGATCACAAACGGCGCACAGTGATACTCCTTTGCGGCCGCCATCGCACCGTTGCACTGGTATTCGCAGAGGTCCGGGCGGTTTGAGACAGTAACAGCGCCGTATTTCGAATCATATCCTGCGGCGGAGAAAGCCTCCGAGAGAATGGAGTTCAGGGTTGAAATAAAAGATAATGACATCGGGTACACCTCTAAAAATATTATGATAAGATATCAGGGTGAGAAGCCCTGTTTCTCCCAGGAGCTGCCTGCGGCGAGCGTAATCCCTAAAAAAGATGCTGATACCAGGGGGATGGGATCACCCGTCTGTCTTCTGTCACCCGGGATGACGGAAACCGAAAAAGGATTCAGTAATGTTTTGTCCAGGTTTTCGGATACAGGAGCATCACCATCGGCAGAAGCTCGAGTCTTCCGGCAAGCATGCAGAAAGTCAGCACCAGCTTCGAAGCGGGGGAATATATGCTGTAATTCAGCGTCGGCCCGACTTTTCCGAGTCCGGGTCCGATATTGTTGAAGGTCGCGGCAACCGCCGAAAAATTCGTTGTAAAATCGTATCCGTCGATGGAGATGATCAGAAAGGCTGCCACGAAAATCATGATATAAATGATGATATAATTGCTCGCGGAGCGCATGACCGAATGCTCCACGACCTTCCCCTCGAGCTTGATCGGCCGTACGGACTGCGGATGGATCAGCATATGCAGTTCTTTCCGGGCTTCCTTGAAGAGAAGCAGCAGTCTCGATACCTTGAGTCCGCCGCCCGTCGATCCCGCGCAGGCGCCGGTGAACATCAGGAGGATCATCATGAGCCGCGCGATTTCAGGCCAGGCGTCAAAATCCACCGTGGCAAAGCCCGTTGTGCTCATAAGGGATCCGATCGTAAACGCCGAGTGATGCAGGCTGTAGAGAAGTCCTTCGTCCCGGTAGCTGAAGCGCCAGGTAACAAGCGTTACAATGATAATATTGACAAGGATGATCCCGACGTAAACCCGGACCTCTTCCATTTTGAAGGCGTCTTTGAATTTCCTGCGGCTCAGAAGATAGTAGAAATTGAAGTTCACGCCGAAAAGATACATGAAAATCGTAATCAGGATCTGACTTGCGCGGGAATAATCCGCCATGCCGCTGTTTCTCACGCCGAATCCGCCGGTTCCCGCGGTGCCGAATCCGATGCAGACCGCATCATACAGCGGCATTCCTGAGATCCAGTACAGAAGGATCATCGTGACCGTCAGCACGATATAGATGAGATACAGCGTTTTAGCGGTGTCCATGACCCTCGGGACCAGCTTGGAAACCGAGGGGCCGGGCGATTCCGCCTTCATGAGCTGCATGTGATAGCCGCCGCTCATCGGAAGGATCGCCAGGATCAGCACGAGAACGCCCATACCGCCGAGCCAGTGTGTGAAGGAACGCCAGAACAAAAGTCCCTTTCCGAGTGCCTCGATATCCGAAAGCACCGAAGATCCGGTGGTCGTAAAGCCGGAAGCCGTCTCGAACAGGCAGTCGATATAATCCGGCATGCGGCGGCTCAGGAAAAAGGGAAGCGCGCCGACCGCGGAGAGAAGAAGCCAGCCGAGTCCCGTCGCCGCATAGCCTTCGCGGACATAGAAATTGCCTTTCCGGAAGCGCTTCCTCGTGAGGAAGAATCCGAGAGGCGCGATAATCAGGATCAGCAGGAGGAACCAGGGCCAGACGTCCGACTCTCCGAGCGCGATCGAGAGGATCATCGGGATCACCATGGAGGCGGCTTCCACTTCCAGAATCCAGCCCATAAAATATGCAATAATCCGGAAATTCACTTCTTTCCTCCTACTTCATGATGTCCTGAAGGTCATTTACGCCCCGGAGCGTCGTGATGATCACGACGGAGTCGCCGGGCTTCATGCAGTCCGAGCCGCCGGGGCTGATGATCTCCTGACCGCGGATGATCGCGGCGACCAGGACATTCGGCTTCAGGGAAAGCGTGCTGAACGGAATATTGACAATCGAAGGATCATTGTTGACCGTAAATTCCATGGCTTCCGCTTTTCCGCCGGCAATACTGTACAGCGATTCGAATTCGGAATCTTTCGAACTCTCCAGGGCGCGGACATAGCGCACCACTTCATCAGCCGTGACGGTTTTCGGCGAAACGATCGAACTCATCGGGATCACGCTCTCCACATCCGACGGATCCAGGCGGTTCACCTTGGTGACGATGCGCGCGTCGGTGAGTTTGTCGACCATCAGGCTCATCATCACGTTTACCTCGTCGTATCCGGTAATCGCGACGAAGGCGTCCGTATTCTCGATGCCCTCTTCGATCAGAAGCTGCTTGTTGGAGCCGTCCGCGTGGATGACCGTAATATCGTCAAAGGTTTCAGCATAGGTCTGCGCCCTCTCCTGGTTCGTCTCGATCAGTTTGAACTGGCACTTGGTGCGGCTGTTCTTGTTGTAGCGCCCGATATAGTAAGCAATGCGTCCGCCGCCGACAATGAAGGCGCTGCGGCTCGCGTTGTACTCGAGTTTGCAGAGCTTGCAGAATCTCACGGCGTCCGAAGGCCGGGAGATGAAGGAAATTTCGTCATTTGCCCGAAGCTCTGTATTTCCGGAGGGAATGATGACCTCGCTGTTCCTCTCGATGACGGAAATCAGGACAGGGAAGGCGATCGTCCGGCCGAGGTCACGAAGCTTCACGCCGCACAGGGGCGAGTTTTCGGGCATGCGGATGTGAATCATATCGACAAGCCCTTTGCCGAAGGTCTCCACTTCGGTCGCCGAAGGGAACCTGAGAAGGTGCAGAATTTCGTGGGCAACCATGCGCTCCGGGTTGATGACCATGGAGATTCCGATCTGGTCCTGCAGGTAGCGGATTTCATCTTCGTATTCGGGGTTCCGGATTCTCGCGATCGTATGCAGGTCCCGCGCTCTCTTTCCAAGCAGGCAGCAGAGCATATTCACTTCATCCGAACCGGTTACGGCAATCAGCACGTCGCATTTTTCAATACCGGCTTCGGAGAGAACGGAAAAAACCGCTCCGTTTCCTGAAAGGCCCATGACGTCCAGCTTCGAGCAGGCAGCCTGAAGAAGCGTTTCGTTTTTGTCGATGAGCGTGATTCTGTGCCCTTCGTTATTGAGCTGTTCCGCGAGTGCGAGTCCGATCTTTCCGCAGCCGATGATAATAATATTCATAGGAGAAAGTCCTCTTTATTCCGAGTTTCTGAAATATATATTTTACCGATTTTTAATTTTGATGTCAATACCCGGATTCGGCTGTTTCCGGACTTGTCTCACTGTCGGTGCTCGGCGCTTCATCCGTCTCTTTTTCCTTGATCTGATATCCATGGAGCCTCAGTTCCACATGATCGCAGTCTGAAGGAATATACCTGAATTGATCGGAACTGAAATTAAAAAGCCGCCCCTTGGAGCGGCTTTTAAGAAAAATTGTGTTGTAATTATGCCATCTGCTTCGCGACTTCTTCCGCGAAGTTCTCTTCGCGCTTCTTGAGGCCTTCACCCTTCTCGAAACGGATGAACTGGGAAACCTTCACCTTCGCGGCGTTCTTCTTGCCGACTTCGTCAATGTACTTCTGAACGGACTGCTTGCCGTCTTCCGCCTTGACGTAAACCTGGTCAACAAGGACGACTTCCTTCATTTCCTTGTTGATACGGCCCTGAACCATACCGGCGATGATCTTGTCATTGGCATCCGGCTTCTCGTTCTTTGCAGCAGCGGTCAGGATTTCGGTTTCCTTCGCGATGTAGTCGGCGCTGACTTCGGCTCTGGTGCAGAACATCGGCTTCAGTGCTGCGCACTGCATTGCCACGTTCTGGCCCATTTCCTTGATTTCGTCGTTGATGACGTCGGTTTCGACTTTGATCAGAACGCCGATCTTGCCGCCGGCGTGGATGTAGGAAGAAATGAAGCCTTCTTCGACTTCCATGCGCTCGAAGCGGCGGATGTGCAT
>CACYBV010000329.1 GCA_902772745.1 uncultured Eubacteriales bacterium | reverse complement strand
ATGACACCTTTCTTCAATGAATTTCCCGCGCAGGCAGTGGAAACCGGTATCGCGGAGCAGAACCTTGTGAGCATCTCCGCCGGTATGGCCAAGGCCGGAAAAAAGCCCTGGTGCGCCTCGCCTGCCTGCTTCCTGTCGACCCGTTCCTATGAGCAGGCAAAAGTGGATGTCGCTTACAGCAATACCAACGTGAAGCTTCTGGGCATCTCCGGAGGCATCAGCTATGGAGCATTAGGGATGAGTCACCACAGCGCACAGGACTTTGCAGCGATGGCGGCGATCCCGAACATGCGCGTATACTGTCCTTCAGACCGGAACCAGACCCGGAAACTTGCCGAAGCGCTTCTTCAGGATCAGAAGCCCGCGTATATCCGTGTCGGCCGGAACCCGGTGGAGGATGTTTACCCGGAAGACGCGCCTTTTGAGATGGATAGGGCGACAGTTCTTGCGGAAGGAACCGATATTTTAATCGTAGCCTGCGGCGAAATGGTGCTCCCGGCGAAACAGGCGGCGGCGGCACTCAAAGAGCTCGGCATCAGCGCCTGTGTTCTTGATATGTACTGCATCAAACCGCTGGATACGGAGACACTCCTTGAAAAAGCGAAAAACGTGAAGGCAGTCATTACAATCGAAGAGCATGCACCCTTCGGCGGACTTGGCGCCGCGGTCGCACAGTATCTCCTGCAGAATGAACCGAAGAAGGCAAAACTTCTCGCCCTCCCGGATTCACCGGTCATTACGGGCGTTTCGAAAGAAGTGTTTGACCATTACGGACTGAACTGCGAAGGAATCGTGAAGGCGGCGAAGGAGCTTCTCGCATGAGCGGATATATCATTGGCATCGACCAGAGCACCCAGGGGACCAAGGCCTGCCTTGTGGACCAGGACGGCCGTATCGTGAAACGCTGCGACCGCGCCCACAAACAGATCATAAGCGACCTTGGCTGGGTCTCCCATGACCCTGAAGAGATCTATCGGAATACGCTTGCAATCGTCCGTGAACTGATTGAAAGCACCGGCGTTAAAGAAGCGGAGCTTTTCGGTGTCGGGATCAGCAACCAGCGGGAGACGACAGCTGTGTTCCGAAAAGACGGTTCGCCGGCTGCTCCGGCGATTGTCTGGCAGTGCTCGAGGGCAAAGGACATCGTCGCGAAGATGTCAGAGGAAATCCCCGGTCTTGCGGATACTGTCGAAGAAAAAACGGGCATTCCCTTCTCGCCCTTTTTCCCGGCCGCGAAAATCCGCTGGTTCCTCGAGAACCTTCCGAAGGAAATGCCGGAACCGGAGCTTTCGGACCTCCTGTTCGGTACCATGGACACGTATCTTCTCTACCGCCTGACGGAAGGGAAGTCCTTCAAAACCGATTACTCAAACGCTTCCAGGACCGAGCTTATGAACATTCATACGCTTTCCTGGGATGATGAACTCCTGTCGGTTTTCGGCATCCGGAAAGCCGCCCTCCCGGAAATCTGTGACAGCAACGCTTATTTCGGGGAAACGACATTCGGGGGATTCCTGAAAAATCCGCTGCCGATTCTTTCGATGATGGGCGACTCGCACGCTGCGCTTTACGCACAGGGCTGCCATAAGCGCGGAATGGTTAAGACAACCTACGGAACCGGATCCTCAATTATGATGAATATCGGTCCCGGGTTCCAGAGAAGCAGCTGCGGTCTTGCGACATCTGTCGCCTACGCGGCAGATGGGCAGGTGAACTACGGCCTTGAGGGCAATATCAACTACACAGGCGCCGTGATCAGCTGGCTTCGGGATCAGATGCAGCTGATTACCTCCCCTGCGGATGTCGAGCCGCTGGCGCGCCTTGCAAATCCTGAGGACACAACGATCCTGGTTCCTGCGTTTACGGGGCTTTCCGCGCCGCACTGGGCAAATGATGCGAGGGCGACGATCACCGGGATGACCCGAACGACCGGGAAAAACGAACTCTGCAAAGCTGCGCTTGAAAGCATCGCATACCAGATCACGGACATCCTCTCGGCGATGGAAAAGGACAGCGGAATCAGAATCACCGAGCTCCGCGTCGATGGCGGGCCGACAAGAAATGCATATCTCATGCAGTTTCAGGCGGATCTCGCAGACTGCGCGGTATCGGTCCCCGACATGGAGGAATTCTCTGCACTCGGTGTTTCGTTTATGGCCGGAAAGAAGGCCGGAATCATGGATGAATCGGTATTTTCGAACTGTAAACGGATCATCTACCAGCCGGAAATGACGGAAGAGAAACGCAAAGAAAAAAAAGCACTCTGGGAAGAAGCAATCCGGAGAACCTTATAGGATCCCGAATACAACCTGATATACAGCCGGTGGACACTGTTTCCGCCGGCTGCTTTTATATCGCTTCGGAAGTCCCGGGGAGGGTTCCCATGAAGGCGTAAATTTATTACAGAGATTGTGGCAATATTATTGCATTGCATCGAAATGCCTGATATATTAGTTCTGGAAAGAGTTGGTTCGGAATAATGACGGCAATATGGAACTGTTCGGAAATCTGAATCTGCAGGAAGAAAAATACCGGGAGCGGTTTACGCGCAGACGCGTTATTCCGTAGTGCAGTCATACGGAGCTGTGATGAAAGGGGAAAATGGTTAAATACGAGATTATTGATTTGCCTGAAACAGCAATTATTGGCAAGGAAGGATTATGCACGAAAGAAAAGAATGAAGTTCAGAATCTGTGGCAGCAGGCCAATTCCAATTTCAGCGATATCGCAGATATCGGAATGAAGAACGCGGATGGTTCTTTTGTCGGCTTTTGGGGAGCCATGAGCGATGAAACGATGTCTTTTATGCCGTGGACGGACGGCTTCTCGAGAGGCTTGTATCTGGCAGGCGTTGAAGTACACAAGGATACGGCAGTTCCGGATGGATGGGTAAAGTGGGTTATGCCGGCAAGAAAATATCTTGTGACTGAGGTTACTCCGGAAAGCTATGGAGAGACATTTGAAACTGTGATTAAAAGCCTGATTCCAGAACTTGGGATGAAACTTGCAGGTGCTGTATGTGATTTTACAGAACCGGCAACCGGGCAGAATAAATTGTTTTTTCCAGTGGAGTGAGAAAACAAGATGCTCATGGAAGAGGCAATAAGACATGAATGAGTATGCTGCGCAGTGTATATTGCGGCTTGAACTGCGAGGCATGTGAGCTCTGCCTCGCAGATGTGAAGGTATGCTGCAGGAATCGCAGCATATGAGGATTGTCTTATATATTCTGATCATCAGAGCTGAGTGGAAGGCGATCGATGCACAGGAAAATGATTTGCTTTTTTCCGGAAATGCTGTATGATGATTTTTATGGAGGTACATTCTCCAATTATTGAGCCGGCAAATGACTGAAACGGAGTATGAAACAATATGAAAAAAAGAATGCTGCTTACGCTGCTTTTGTGCGCTGTGCTGCTGTGCGGCTGTCAAAAAGCGCTGGATACAAAGGAAAACCGGCAGATCTTTTCTGAAGACGCGATGCTGAGCTATACCATGCAGATGAAGGATACGCTTTATGCCGGGATCGAAGCGCCATGGATCGCGGTCCGGGAGGAAAAGACGCAGGATCAGGGTGTGGAATACCGCATTCTGGGAGTCTCGAAAGATCTGTCCAAAGAGGCATTTTCTCACGAGCTTCTGGGCCGGGTGAACACCCTTGTTATCTGCCGGGTGAGTGAGACCACTGCGGAATATCGATCCAACACCGGTGTGATCAGCAGGGGTACTACCGAGGTGGCGGAGATTGCCTATTACCGGGTCGACCGGGAGGCAGAAGAGCTGGTCCGGTATGCGGGAAAGGACAATATCAGCAATCCGCTGCCGGAAAAAAGCACGAATACGCCGCACCTTACGGTCAGCGACAAACAGATCACCAACGCAGTGGAGAAGAGGGCAGACTCCGGCGTCAGCCCGATACATCCGACAGGATTCTTCCCCGTGAGTCCTGAGGGAGATCTGGAATATTATATAAGCCTGAAGGACCGTAATGAGAAGATTGTCATTCCCAATACCGTAAAACGAATTGTGCGTCTGTCCTTCAGCGGCGGGAAGAAAATAACCATCTGGGTTCCGGAATCGGTGGAGGACATCGCTCCCGGAACGTTCGGGAAAATGGCCGGCAAAACCATTACGCTGGTGGTGGAGCCCGGCTCGTACGCAGAGCGTTATGCGATGGAAAACAATATCACATATGTGTATGCAGAGGGCTACGAGCCCTGAGAAAACAGAGCACAGTCTGAGGGGCTGGGTCTGTTGAACCGTGTTTATTAATCCTGCCCGCCTGCGGAAGCTGCTCCAAAGATGAGGCAGTCTGACCGGGGGATCATCGGGCGGAGGACCCGGCATTACCGGTACGCGCTGCGTAAGCGACGAAGGAAAGCTGGTGGAGCAGTGCTGACTGCAGAGAGAGGAGAAAATCATGGGACTGTTCACGCCTGTATGGAAAGAGCGCAACCTGGAAAAAGCGCTGGCTTATGTCGATAAATGTAATAAACAGAGCACACTGACCCGTATTGCCAATGAAGCATATTATTCAGAAGTGTGTATTGCCGCCATCAACAAGCTGACGGATCAGGATACACTGTATATTATCGCTATGAACCGGGGAATTACCGGCGATGCTGCGCTGGAACGTCTGGAGGATCCGCGGCTTCTTCTCAGGCTGGCGGTGGAAAGTCAGACGGCGGAAAAAGGTAAAAAAGCGCTGGAAAAGATCAGTGACAATGAGTGCCTGATACAGGCTGCCCGTACCGCTTATGTATCGGCAGTCCGGGAGAAAGCAGCTTCCCGGCTTACGGATCCGGCTGTACTTAAGGACATCGCACGACGGGACAAAAATGCCGATGTACGAAAAGCAGCAGTGGAAGGCCTGGATGATGAGGAAATCCTGAAGGTGATCGCTCGAGAAGACAGCAGCGCTTCAGTCAGGGGAGCGGCGCTCGCTCGCATCAGGGAACCGGAAGCCAGATACGCGATTGGCCGGCAGGATGAAAATGAGCTCATTCGGGCGGAGACCTGCTCCGTGCTGGGCGATCAGGCGTCGCTTAAGGATATCTTGCTGAACGGAAAGACTGAGAATGCCAGGAGATTGGCTGCAGAACATTTGGAGGATCAGGAAGCATTGGAAAGGGCAGCCCGGTCGGATACTTCTTCGGAAATCCGCAGGCTGGCCAGAGAAAAGCTCAAAGATCCGCAGGTAAAGGCAGAGCTTGTATTCAGAGAAGGCAGTGAAGAGGAACGTCTCCGGGCGATCAATGAACTTCCGCTGTCTGATCAAAATATCAGAGATATCGTACTGAAAGAGAAAAGTGAAACAGTGGCGATGGAAGCGGTTCGAAGGATTACTGATCACAGGCGGCTTATGGACATTGCGCTCAGGAGTCAAATGGATTCTGTAATCAGCTTTATCCTGGACCGGTTTTCGGAACGGGAAGACCTGCTTGTTTTGGCCGGCCGGCCGGCTGCTGCGGAAATGGCAATAGCGAAGATGCGGAAACTGGACCTTCTCGATGAGCGGGAAAGAAAAATGCCGGAGCTGGAGCTTCAGGAGTATTTCTTCCGTAAGGGATGTCAAAGAAACGGAAAGGGCTTTGTACTGGATGCTTATAATGACGGAAACTTTGCAGCGCTGGCAGAGGAACCCTGTGAAGAATCTGTAATGGCGGCTTTGCTTCTGCTTCGGAAGAATCCGACTGAGAGAGACAGTACCTATTCCTCCTTTTTAATTCCTTCCCGCACAGCAGAGCGTGCAGCAGTTTTACTTCACAGTTTATATAATAAACATCCGGAACTCAGAACCATGGTCCGAAACGCCAATAAGTACAGTGTCAAGGAGCACATGGACCGTGGCGGGATAAGCTGCCACGATGATGAAGGCCCGCTGATTTTTGACTTTAAGTAAAAAATTGAATAACATGAACACTTTCCGACCCGACAACTTTATGCTGCTTCCGACGATGGCCTGCCAGGCGTCATGCAGGTATTGTTTTGCCAAAAAGACCGGACGGATCATGTCCGGGGATACAGCGGAAGCGGCGGTTGACTTTATTGCCCGCATCGTGCCTGAGAGAAAGGATTTTCGCCTGACATTTCACGGCGGGGAACCTCTGCTCGCCGGTGATGATTTTTATGCCCGGATTCTGCCGCTGTTATCGGAACGCTTCGGGCGGCGGGCGCATCTTTCGATACAGTCCAATCTGTGGGCAGTGACGGATAAGCTGGCGGAGCTTTTTTCGTACTATCGGGTCTCGGTGGGGACAAGCCTTGACGGGCCGAAGGACATGTGCGATCAGCAGCGCGGTGCGGGATATTACAACAATACAATGGCCGGCATAGAGCTTCTCCGGCGACATGGCATCGCCGTGGGACTGATCTGTACCTTTACCGCTGAAAACGCTGGCCGGGCTGCGGAAGTCTATCATAACAGCCTTTATCCTTATGCAGTTCATGGCGCCGTACCCGCACTGGACGCAGAGAACGGCGGCGCGGTGACACCGGAAGAAATGAAGTGCGTACTTTTGGACAGCTACAGCGCATATAAGGCAAATCCTGCGCATGGACGGATCACGACGATTGACTCGATGGCGCGCGGATGCCTTGAGGGACACGGCTGTACCTGCACGTTTTTCGACTGTCTCGGTACATTTGCGGCAATCGATCCGGCGGGAGATGTTTATTCCTGCCAGCGCTTCTGCGGAATGAAGGAATTCTGCCTCGGAAATGTTTCCGGCGGCCTGACAGAAGTGGAGATTCTGCAAAGCGCCGGCTATGCCCGTCTCCTGCAGGCGCAGGAAGCCATGCACAGTTCCTGCGATGGCTGTATCCACTTCAGTTACTGCAGGGGTGGATGTCTGTATAATACGCTTGCGGCGGGGACAGAAAAAGACCCGTATTGTCCTGCATATCGTGCGGTCTTTGACACGATCGCGATGGATATGGCGCTGGAGATGGGAAACGTGCTTTTAGGCCGTGACAAAAATACGCCTGTTCTGT
>CACYBV010000328.1 GCA_902772745.1 uncultured Eubacteriales bacterium | reverse complement strand
TGTAGTATACGCTCACATTTTTTTTTTTTTTTTTTGAAGCGAAAAACCTTGAAAATACGGCGGTGATGGAATCGATTCCTGTTCCGGAAGTCCCGGCTTACGAGCCTGCGGCGGAAGACGCGGAGCCTGATCGCGCAGTTCCCGAAGAAGAACCGCCCGTGCCCCAGGAACCCGTATCCGAAACGCCTGTGATTCCGGTGCCGTTCATTGAAACGCCCTCGGCGGATGATTCCGCCATGGAAGCCCCGGATATGGATATTCCGATGCCGGACATGGATATTCCGATGGCGCCCGAGCAGGAGCTTCCTTCTTTCGGCGATATCTTTGGCGGGGCTGTATCCGGCGAAAACCCGCGTGTGGAGATCCCGGTTCCGGAAACGGCCGTACAGGAAGAGCCGGCACCGGCTGCCGCCCGCACGGCGTTCTGTGAAAACTGCGGCGCGCCTCTTACGCCTGAGATGGTATTCTGCACGAACTGCGGCACGAGAGTGCAGCGCTGAGCGTAAAACGGAAACAAAGGACAGCAGACAGAAAAGCGAGGGTTCTCCCTTAAACAGTAAAGCCTTCCCCCCTGAGGAAACGGTTCCTCAGGGGGGAAGGCCTTATTGTTTAGGCAACAGCCCCGGTCTTTTTAGTTTTACAGCTTCACGGGTCTCGTTCCGAAGATTTCCATGTGCATCCTGATGAAGTCACGGGCTGCATTCTGTCCGGCTGCAACAACGCGGTTGAACATCGGGCGCTCAACACCTTCAACCGCATCGGCGATGGCTTTGCCGCCCGCGATCTGGACATAGGTTGCGAAATTGATCTTGACGATACCGTTTTCAATGGACTTTCTGAACTGTTCCGGGGTAAGTCCCGAGCCGCCGTGCATGACAAGCGGAATGTCGATGGCTTCCCGCAGCTCGGCAATGCGGTCATAATTCAGCTTTGGCTCTGTCGCGTAGAAGCCGTGAACCGTTCCGACGGACACCGCGCAGAGATCGATCCCGGAACCTTTGACATAGGCGGCCGCCTCGTCGACATCCGTATAGATTGTGTCGAGGCCGGAATTTCCGGCAACATGTCCGATTTCACCTTCCACGAGGACGTCACAGGGATGCGCAGCTTCCACGACCTTGGCGGAGAGCGCGATGTTTTCCTCGAGAGACTTCGCGGAAGCATCGATCATGACGGAGTTCCAGCCGTTTCGGATACCGCGCATGCAGCCCGCAAATGTCGGGGTGTGGTCCAGGTGCAGGATCACGGGAACCGGGCTGGCCGCGGTACGCTGCAGGATCTGCTGAATGAACACCTTCGCGCCGAATTCACTGAAGGAATTGCGGTCGGAATCCGGATTGTAGAAGTCCCAGGTCTGCACGAGAGCGGGAACTCCGAGTTCTTCCGCAGCCTGCATGATCGCTTCGAGAGAGTTCAGGTCAAAGGCATTGAAGGCGCCGATGGCCCAGCGCTCCTCACGCGCCTGCTCAAGAATCTGCTTTTCCTGTCTTCCGTTGATTAACATGTTTGTACCTCCTGTATTTCGTAATCTTTTTTAGGCTCTGTATTTAATTCTCCGATGCGTTTTCCCGCGTCAGCTTCTTCATCCAGTTGAAGGAATTGATTTTTACGAAGGCCACGATGCACTTCAGGATTTGGTCGCATTTCAGCGCGAGGAAAACGGCCCAGGCCGGCGCCCCGAGAAGGAGCGTGAGAACGCCTGCGGGAATCAGGACGCCGAAAACGAAGATCGAATCCATCTTGAAAACAAAACCCGTATCGCCGCCGGATTTTACGAGTCCCCCGAGACAGGTTGCCTGCCAGCAGGTTCCGATAAAGGTAAAAGTCAGGACCCGGAAGAACTGCCCGGTAATATCGACGGCTTCCGGGCTGATATCATAAAAACCGACAAAGGGTTTACGAAGCAGTACGATCAGAAGCGAAGAGAGAAGACCGACTCCAAGGAAAATAACCTCCGCCGTTCTTGCATATTCGCGCATTTCCCGGAATTTACCGGCGCCGACGGTCTTTGACGTTACGATTCCGAGCGCTGCGGAAAGACCGAAAACGCCGACGCGGAGCAGGTTTTCCATCTGGGCGACTACGGAAGAAGCGGTCACTGCAGCGGGACTTAAGTGCCCCATGATCGTGGAGTAGGCGATCATATTGACCGCCCAGACCATCTGTCCTGCGACGACCGGCGCGCCGTTTCTGAGGAAGTCCCGCCGAAGCGAAGGCGCCCGCAGGAGAAGATGCTTCGGTTTCAGACCGAGACGCTTATCGATGGCAAAGACGTAGACCGCCGCAATCAGGAATTCGACAATCCGCGAGATCAGCGTCGCGATTGCCGCGCCTCTGACGCCGAGCGCAGGGATTCCGATGCGCTCGATTCCAAAAATCAGCACCCAGTTCAGGAAGATGTTGACAAAGAGCGCGATCAGGGAAACATAAAATCCGAGCTTTGCGTTTTCCACCGATTTCATTGTGGAAATCAGAAGCTGCGAAGCACAGAAAAAAACATAGGAGAGAGCGACGAAGATCACATAGGGCACGGCCTCCGTGACGACGGATCCGTCATTGGTGAGCCGCCCCAGGAGAAACCGCGGAAAGCACAGCACGACCGCCGCAATTACAGCGCCGATAAGCACCGACCAGCGGATGCCCATCGCGGCGATCCTCCGGATGCTTTTTGTATCTCGGATGCCCCAGTACTGGGCGGCGATGATCAGCATCGCTGCGTCGATGCCGAAGACGAACATCTGCAATACCGTCTGGAACTGGTTGCCCATATAAACGGCGGAAACCGCAGTATCGCCAAGCCGGCCGACCATCAGGTTGTC
>CACYBV010000327.1 GCA_902772745.1 uncultured Eubacteriales bacterium | reverse complement strand
CTCGTTCGCATCACGCATCGCGGCGAATTCCGCCTTCAGCCTGTCCTTATCTTCCTGCGAAAGTCCGGGATCGCGGAACTTCCACGAGAATTTGAAAAGATCGATCAGTTCCTGTACCGGGTAGCGGGTCGGATCCTCGTATTTCGGGATCGCTTTGTTGATTTCCGCACCGAATTCGCGGCAAAATGCGCGCCGCGCCTTCTGCATTTCTTCATATCTTTTCTTCAGATCGTCTGCCATGAGAGCCTCCTTGCCGATATTATTCTCAGGACAGCGCCTCCGCGGGCGGAACCGCTGTCTTTTACAGTATTATAACACAGACCGGGCTTTTCCGAAAAAAGAAAAAGTACTGAATCTTTTCGAAAAAAGCAGACAAAGCCGGCCTGAAAACCGTAGGCGTGAGCAGAAAAGTGATAATATATGTCAAATGCTTATAAGCGCTGAGCGGCTTCGGCTGTTATAATGAATGCATCAAAGCATGGGAAGGAGGAAAATCCGGATGAACCAGTTTATATTTGAACGGAAGCGCCCGGTTGTCGAAACAAAACAGGGACTTCTCCGGGGCGTCACATACGGCGGCGTCAACATTTTTATGGGCGTACAGTACGCGCATGCGAAACGCTTTCATATGCCTGAGGAGACGGAACCCTGGGAGGGCATTAAAGACGCATATTATCACGGACCGATTTCGATGCATGCGATGGAAGTCAATCCTTTTAAGTACTACAGGGGCATCCACGTACTGGAGAAACAGAGCGAAGACTGCCAGAACCTGAATATCTGGGCACCGAAGGACGGCGTGAAGAAGCCCGTATTCGTCTGGATCCACGGCGGCGGATTTTTTGCCGGAAACGCGTTTGAGGAGATTTCTTTCAGCGGCTTCAATACGGCGCATTACGGGGATGTGATCTTTGTGTCTATCAACCACCGCCTGAATATTATGGGCTACCTGAATCTCGAGGACTACGGCGAGGAGTTCAAAAATTCCGTAAATGCCGGTATCTGGGATCTTATCGCAGCCCTGAAATGGATTCACGAAAATATTGAAGCTTTCGGCGGCGATCCGGAAAATGTGACGATCTGCGGACATTCCGGCGGCGGCGGAAAGGTGCAGTGCCTGTTCCAGATCGAAGAGGCGAAGGACTATTTCCAGCGCGGCATCTGTCTTTCGGGCGCAATGGGCGGAAAAGGTCCGGGATTCACGACGAGGGAAAGAAGCCGCGAGACCGCGAAGAAGATGCTCGACGAGCTGGGAATCACGAAAGAAAACATTGATAAACTATATGAGGTGTCGTATCAGGACCTCGTTGCAGCCTGCAGGAAGGTTTCGAATCCGCTGTTCTTCGCGCCGGTGGCAAATGAGTTCTTCCCGGGCTATCCGACCGAGGTCGGCCTGATGCCTTTCTCCAGTGACAAGCCCTTCATTTACGGCTCGGTTCTGGGCGAATTCCCGATCTGCAAACTGACTGCGGACGAGAAGGAAAACATGGACGAGGAAGCACGGATCGCGTATCTCAGAAACAGCCTCGGCGAAGGCGCGGACCGGGTTATGGAGCTCTTCCGCAAGGCTTATCCGGACCATGACATCCTGGACCTGGCTTACCTCGATTCCGGTGCCCGTATGTCCGCTGTGGCTTCCGCCTATGCGCATGTCGCGGCCGGCGCGAAGAATGTTTATCTTTTCCTCGGCGCTTATACGGTTCCGGAGGACGGACAGATTCCGATCTGGCACGGCGGCGAAGTGGCCTTCATCTTCATGAATGAAGACAAGGTCCTTGCACTGAATGATCCGGATTACGGCCAGAAATACGCGCAGGTGCTTTCGACGATGGTGCAGAATTTTGCCAAGTACGGCGACCCCAATAACGAGTATCTGCCGAAGTGGGAGACCGTGAAGGCAGGTCAGGACTGGACCATGATCGTCGATAAGGAATGCCGCTGTGTCGCGAACCACGACGACGAGCTGATGGAGGCATATGATAAAGTGGCACCGAAGTTTACATTGAAACTGTAGTCAGTGAACGCTGACTGCCGTTCCTGCGCGGACAATCAGGCGGACATTGGGCTGCATGATGTGAATGGGGGAAGAAGGCCGAAAGGCCGGATTCCGAATGCATATCAGGACTGCGGGAACTGCGAAGCAGTGCGGCAATCCGTATTTTAATGACAGACTGAGACAATGACTAAGGAGAAAAGACATGAACGAATACTTCAAACTCCGTCCGGGTATGCCCGACGATGACAACCGCGATTACCTCCCGCCGAAGCTTTACCACAGCGACATCGTGGTAAACGAGGGCGGCAACAATTCCCAGCCCTATCCCGAAAGGCTGCAGGAATTCAATGAAGAGCTCGTCCCCGGCGTTCCCGGAAACTGGTTCGAGTATGTTCCTTCAAGCTATGACGGCTCGAAAAAAGTGCCTCTCGTCGTCAGCCTCCACGGCGGCATGATGAATGGCTGGGCGCAGTGCGTTTACACCAGCTGGTCCTATGTCGAGGAGCGTGAGGGCTTCATCGTGGTCTATCCGACAGGCACGACGCCAGAGCACCCGGTGAATCATTTCTGGACAATGGAGCCGGTTCCGGGAAGCCCCTTCAACGAGCTCGGCGAGATCGACGGCGTTCCGACACCGAGGGCGGTTCCGATCGACGAAAACAATGACATCAAGTTCATCTTCGCGGTCATTGAGAAGATGAAGGAG
>CACYBV010000326.1 GCA_902772745.1 uncultured Eubacteriales bacterium | reverse complement strand
GATCTGGGACTGCCACTGGTCGACGATTGTCTCTGACGGCGGTGCGGCAAGAAAGTTTCCGGTCATTCTCCGAAGGTCCTTTTCTTCCCGGAACGTACGCAGGAAGCTCTCCCCGCCCGCGCCGTCCGGCCATAGGGGAAATCTGTTCTCATTTCTGTCTGTCCTTTCCTTTTTCCGCCGACGCCTCTTTTCTGCTCTCATTTGTGCAGATGGTGCAAAGAAAAGCTTCATACATCCCTGAGAGATTTACTGTCAGTTTCGAGGAATCTTCGGCCGCCATATGAAGTCCGTCTTCCGTAAGCCGCTCTGCATGAACCCTTTCGGGAAGTTCGACGTGAATATCCCGGATCGGCAGCGGCGCCGTCATCGTCGTTCCGTTGAAACCGCTTAGGTTAATAAACTGCAGAAGAAAATGCCCCGTATCAATCCGGTTGCAGAAAGACTCTACGCAGGAAGGCGCCTCGATCCTGACCCGCTGGAGATCCGGGCAGAGATACCGTATCAGGTCGAGAAGGATCTCTTTGAAATCCTCATATCCGTGGCTGTAATAAAGCAGGCCTGGAAGCCACGGCAGATACAGGTTTTTCCCGCCATGTACTGCTGCCATCCCGGCGTTTGTCTGCTCATGCCCGAAGCAGCGTTCCGGCGGGCCGTACATTGAAGACCGGACCAGCGGAAGAACAGACGTCTGGTCTTCACTCTGTATCTCATGGGCTTCCCCGTCCAGATACACCCAGTTTCTCAGTGGGAACGAACGGAAAATCTCCTTCGGTTCCGTCAGAAGATAGCTTCCGCGCACCGGATCAATCCTGTTTCCGAGCCTGATCCCGAACAGCTTCTGCAGGAGATCCGGATCCTCGGAGAAAGAAGAACCAGTGCTCACGATCGATGCTTTTGTCTGAAGAAGAATTGATTTCAGTCTTTCAGATTTGACAGAAGAAACGCCGGGGATAATCACAAGCCGGTACCTGTCGAGAATATCCGAGATCCGCTCCTCCTCTTCTGCTGCAGCCACATCGAAAAAGATATGCGCTTCCTTGAGCATCCGGAATATTCCACGGTATTCCGTCTCGCGGCCCGATCGGATCAGCAGCACATCCGCTTCTGATTTCAGCTTCGAAAACAGGTTCTCATACTTTCTGTGAAAGCGGAATACTTCCCGGACGGATTCGAAGTTCTCCTGATCCGGATAGTCCGGGAAAGCGCCGATGATACACCAGTCCAGATTGGAACCGTTCGCCATGTTCTGCAGAAGCCGCAGCTTTGTCAAGTATTTCGAAACGCCCATGAAACGGTACGGAATATCGACAGCATTGATCGCGACATTTGAACTGACCTTGTCCGGGTATGTCCCACGCACCACCGAAGTATTGTCAGATGCCGAGTAAATCCAGAACGGGTACGGCCGGTCCACGGCGGAGTTTGATTCATCCCGGATAATGTCAATCTGATCCGGGCAATAGGTACTGACAGCAATCTCCGGATTGATTTTCTGGACTGTATTCCGGATCTTTTTGAGCAAGTCCTTCACCGTGAACCGCTTAAACTCCTGGTATTTCTGATAAGCAGGATCCTCCGGACGCTCTTCTGTCGGAAGCGTCATCCCGGAGAAGGAGAAAAAGCGTTTTCTGCAGTTTTCGCACTGGCAGATTCCGACATAGTTTCCGTCGTAATCCCGGACCTGGTAGCCAAACATGTTGAAAAAGATTCCGTCCACCGGATATTTCCTGACAATATCCCCGATGATCTCCATCGTCAGTTCCTGTTGATACGGGCCGTTGATGCAGGTCGCAGCCGTGTCGTTGTAAAAGACCGGTTTCCCGGAAAGCGACCGCGAGAACCACTCCGGATTTGTTTCAAGAAAGCTCCGATGCACCTTACTGACGTCGAACCGTGCGATGACACGGATCCCGTTTTCATGGCATTTCTCCAAAAGCTCCCCGAATTTGTCCCCCCGAAGATAGGGGCTCTTCCGCTGAAACGACTGCTCTGTCGGCGTAAATGCAGTGATTCCTCCGCATCCGAGCTGGACGACGTTTGCGCCGAACCAGAGGAGCCATTTCACTTCTTCATCGGCATCCATCCCCGCATCGATATCCCGAAGGTTGTTCTGGATCATTCGAAACGGCTTTTCCATCCACCACTTCATTCCGGTCTTCCTCCTGCTGTCTGTCGAAACTGTTCGCTGCTCTTTCTGGAATCACCTATAGAAAAGGGCGCTTCTCATATCATCCTTTTGTTAGCCGTATCTTTGTATTTTTCCTTCAGGATCCGGTAAGCCTCAAAGATCCGGCCACGGTTAATGCTCCTGATCTTCGCCCGAAGCACTTCCTCATTGGTGCTGTCACAGCAGTCTCATATTTATTATATGGCTCTGCCTACCAGATGAATGGGATCAGCCTGTATCGGACCTTCTTTTTATACTCTGTATAGCCCGGAAGTTCTTTTTCCAGCACCTGCTCCTCATTCCTGATCCGTTTTACAATGATCGGGATGTAGCAGAACATAATGAAAAGTGAAATCAGGGATCCCAGCACGAGCGGCATCGCGAGAAACAGTATAAGAGTTGCCATGTACATCGGATGACGGACAACTCCGTACAATCCGGTGTCGATCACTTTCTGGTTTTCCTGCACTTCAATCGTCCTCGATAAGTAGGTATTCTCCCGAAGGACTTCTCCGTAAAGCGCATAAGCCAACAGGAAGACGACTGCAGCTATGATGCTCACCGGAAAAGGAAGCATCAGCCACCCGAAACGGAAGCTTAGTCCGGCCAGGATAAATGCCGCGAGAAACATGATCCCGCTGAGAAGAATGACCGTTTTCTGTTGCTTCTCCTTTTCTTTTGCGTTCAGACGCTTCCTGAGAAGATCCGGATTCTTCGACATCATTATAAGCCCTGCGCCGAACATCGGAATGAACAGGATTCCCAGAAGCGTCCAGCCTTGCGGATAGCGAATGGTCCATGCAGGAAGGAAAAGCAGCGCCGCAATGATCAGAAGCCCTGCGAAAAACTTTGTAACTGCCTTGATGAAAAGTTCCGTATTCATTGTGGATCCGCCTCCAGTGACCGGACAAACGTTCTGATGATCTGATTGGCCTCTTCCGGTTTATCTGTATTGGAATTGTGACCGGCACCCCTGATCCAAAAAATCGGGAGGCCTCCTTTCTTCGCCCATCCCAGAGGAAGAGACAGAGCCCTTTCTTGTTATGATAATAATGGAAAAGCAGGGCTTTTCCCTGAAAGTTCCGTCAATCTCTGCCTGATCCTTTAAGACGACAATATTTCACGATGTGGATTCGTCTTTGCCAGACTAAATCGTTCGACTTTGGCTGTCATCGGGCAAAAGCTTTTTTGAAGATATATAAATGCCTCTCTCATTTGTTCATCACTTAAGGTTTTGCCTAAAGTAATATGCGGAATCCAGGAGAACGGCCGGTAATACCGATTTGCGATCACTTCATCATGAAGCTTTATCTCTTCATTCACCACATTGCTCAGCTCAAACAGCCAGGCGTTCTGCACCGCTTCAGCATATATGACATGAGGAAAAAAGACGCCGACGGAAGGAATCGCGATGACTTCCTGTTTTAAGTTCCCCCGGATCTCCTGAAAAACCATTTTTGCAATATCATCGCTTCGTGCTTCAAAAAAGCTGATCGTCAGATGCGGAGGAACTGTATTCTGAATCATAAAATCATTGCCGGAAACCTCAGAAATATCACGAATATAACGAGATAATGTCTGTTTCGATTCCGAATCAAAATAGGCGCTGATCATATATCCCATATTTTATAACCTGTCTTCTTCATATATCCGGAGGTTTACATCGATGATGCAAACCACAAACAACTTATTTGACTTTCTTCATCGGACGGCCGCAGCTCGGACAGGTCTTGTATGGAACATCTGATAAAGCATCCGCAGGAAGAACAGATATATTCGTCAGCTTCAAATAAATGCGTCTTCTGAATCCAGTATGCCGCTTTCATCCCGATTCTCCCATTTTCTCCTGGAGGTCACGAAGGCTCTTGTCATGCTGAGCCTGCGAAATTGCTCCGGTAGACAGGAACTGATCTAAGAGCGCTTTTTGTTTCAGAAACAGTTCATGGTTTTTCTGCTCATGCGTGAGCTGTGACCATGCTTCTGCTTTCGGAATCCGGAAGAAACAGTGATCTTCATCTTCCCCTGCAGCATAAGCCCCATTCTTCAGCATGACTTTCTGCGATGCAATATTGTTCTTATTGGCACGCAGATAGATCTCGTCTTCCGGAATAATAGTCCTTGCGACCTCTATTGTCAGCTTCAGCCCCGCAGTTCCGTAACCTTTTCCCCGGAATTCCTTCCGGATACTGTACCCTATATGACCCGCGCCGTTACACAGCGCATCCGTCAGGTAATGACGGATGCGAAATTCGCCAACCAAACGATTTCCATCCCACAGATAATAATAGGTTTCCGGGACAAACCAGTCCGGCATATCGACCGGATGCTCATAGGATATCAGCTTCGGGAGGACAGTTTGCATATAGTCTTCATATGAGACATCGTGGAACGGATTCGTGAGTCCGTTTTCATCCTCCGGCAAAGCAGTTGTATACTCCCACTCAGCACAAGCATCCTGCATATTGATTTTTCTTAATTCCAGCCGCACGTCTGTCAGCATCCTTTTCTTCCGTTTTTATGATCCTCGATCGAGCAGGCCGCAGCTGAGCCATATTCAATCAGGCCTGCGTCAGCCGGATCTATAGAGATCCTGCCGTCTTCAAATACAAAAGCAGGAACACCGACATCGCCAATTTCCTTACAGTGATCAAAAACCGGGCTTGTGTCCCTCAGCCTCGTAAAGGCACTCATATTGCGGATATTTTCACCAATGTTGATGTACTCGAATTCATCTTCCCGGCCTGCGATCTGCTCGTAAATATAGTCGCAGTACGGGCATGTGGGCATTCCGTAAATCTTAATCATTCTGTTCCCTCCCAATTGGTTTTTTTGCTTATCATCACAATCTTTTTGCATCTTGTCTGTCCGGGTCCGAATCAACCCGTCCCACACAATTCTGATCGGACTGCAGTTCGGAACCGGCAAAGACATCGTTTCTTCCTCAGACAATCCCAGCATTTCTTTGATCATGCACCGGATTGATATAAAGTGTGCAACGATTACAGCTTTACGGCAACCGCTTTCGGAAAGCTCTTTCAGGAATGTTTGGATTCTTCTGCACACATCGCTGTAATTCTCACCATTCGGCGCTTTTGCCGTGAAGCTGTGTCTGAATGTCATGTACTCAGGATCGGTAAAATATTTATCATATTGCGGTGTATTCCTGATCTCTTCGATTTTTCTGCCTTCAAACTCGCCCAATGACCGTTCCCGAAGTCTGACGTCGGGAATCAGTTCCTTGTCGGTGATTGCTCTCGCGGTCTCCGCCGCCCGCTTCAGATCCGATACATAAAAAGCTTCGGCATCATCAAAAACAGGATTTCCTCTGAGTGCTTCCGCCTGCTGATATCCCCGTTCAGTCAGGCCGCAGTCCCATTGGCCGGTAAAGACCTGATCTGCGCCTTTCAGCGCGTTCCCTTCACTTTCACCATGTCTGACAAAAATGATTTCCATATTCACTATATCCTTGCTCCTGTTGCGCAGTTTGTTGTAAACGCCAAGAGACTTATTTATTATTCAGTATCATTCTGGCCGGGGCCTTTGAAAGCGCCTTTTTTATAGGCTGCAAGGGACAGGTTTTCCATCATTATTCTCTTGTCCCTGACATATCCTTTATCTGCGTCAATACCTGCTTTCCCTTTTTGTATTCCTCATACAACGGACTGTGTGCCGAGTTTTCAAACAGAAACAGTTCTTTTTCGGGTGCATCGAGATATTCATAATAATCCTGCTGAAGGGAAGCGCAGCAGGTATAGTCATATTTACCGACGACAAAGCATATTGGAATCTCTATCCGCGGAACATCCTCATACGCATTAAAAGTGATCGCTTCCTGCGTCACCGGGAATGACCTGGCCTGCGCTTTCCCTTTCCAGATCCTGATCCGTTCCATCGGGGTATACGCCCTGCATCTCAGGCTCGGAAAGAAAATCCCGCTGATAACGGACCGCATATTTCTCGCCGTTCCGACACCAAGATCATGCATGGCCTTGTCCCGCAGTCCGGAAAAGAAATATTCGTCATAATCTTCTGTGGAATTCCTGATGTCGTATTTCTGAAACCGCTTCACCATTCTCCTGTTTCCGTTCTTTTCATACTGGTCACGCATGTAGTCAAATGCCAGATACTCCGACTGCTTCTGGTCTACAGTCTGAGACATCGCGATATAGCAGCAGTACCGCTCCGGGTATGCCTGAACAGTCCTGAGTGCAAGATAGGTTCCGAAAGAATGACCCATGATGAAGATCCGCTCATTTGAAAAACGGTCTATCAGGTAATCCGTAACCGCAAGTGTATCCTGAATATACTGTTCCGTCGTCATGGACTCCACAGAAATCTCCCGTTGATACGAGGCTCCTGTTCCCCGGTAGTCCCAGTAACAGACGGTAAACTCTTCAGACAATGCAGACGGGTAAATGTCCTCAAGAAGATACTGCGGGATTCCCGGTCCGCCGCCGCATACAAGAAGCACAGGATTATCGGTATTCTCTGAAAGCAGCATGATCTGAAGATCCCCGTTTTCCGTCCTGACCTGTGTCCTTTCGGAAAGCCCGTTTTCACTTTTCGGTTTTGGCAGCTTCCCTTGACTGGGCGGAAGGATGATCAGAATTGTTGCAATGCACAGTACCAGAATACCGCCAAAAATGAAGACAGGCATTTTTTTCTTCTTCTGCTTTTTCATTTTCACCCTTTGTATCATACAATATTTCCTGCTATTCTGCCCAAAACTCAGGATTCATCGATAAATACCGATTGTCGTTCTCAGTTATCCCGGAATTCAGTTCTGATCCTCCATGATCAGCCATTGATCCATTCCAGGCCCTGCATCATCGTTAGGACGAACTCTGAACCCGAATTTTTCATAAAAATGCTCTTTCCCTTTAGCCGAATTCAAAGTCAGTTTCACTTTATATCCGGGCTTCATCCCTTCTTTCAATTTACGAATGCTTGCTTCGACCAGTTTACGGCCTATTCCCTGCCCTTGATACTTCGGGTCAACAATGACATCCGATAAAAAAGCAATATATCCTCCATCCCAGAGCAATCTGACAACTCCAATGGCTTTCTCATCGTCGCGCACACACAGAATCATATAAGCTTTCTCTATACAGGCTGCGGCTTGTTCAAGCGGAAACTCAACCCACCCTACCATTTTGCGCAATCCCATATATTCTTCCGGCGTAATAAAATCTCCGTATTTGATCATGTTTTTATATATACCTCTGTTGCAGATTATATTCCGATATCACTCGCTATTCGATTGCGATGCTTTTCGTCTTCAGGTCAGAAGATCCGCCAGGGTGTCTTCAGTCTTTACAGGCTGCCAGTGTCCCTCGACACAAGTGTCGGCGCCGATCGAGCGGATTTTGTCAGCCAGCTCATCTGCCAGTTTCCTGTCCCTGGTTCCGTCAGGAAATTCCGCACAAGTAGCGTCGCCGACGAAAAGCGTATTATCTTCACAGATATGGACAAGTGTGGAATCGTCTGTGTGGGGAGCCTGCGACTGCAGGAGCCTGACCGTGCATCCGCCGAGATTGAGCGTTATGTCGCCCTCGAAAACGATATCGGCAGGAACTGCGATCATTTCTTTGCCGCCTGCATATTCTTTCCGGATGCTGTCGTGAAGGTTCAGGAACTCATCGGGACCGTTCGTATTTATTTTTCTCATGCATTCCAGAAGATGCCTATTCGTCTTCTCGTTTGCCAGGGTAAGACCCTTTACGGCATGCATCGCGAAAGTGTGATCCCAATGCCAGTGGGTAAGGACCGTAAGCGCGGGAAGAGGCAGACCTTCCTTTTGGAGAAGATCGTAAAACTCCCTGATATGTGCCTCAGAATGACCTGCATCGATTGCCAGGCTCCATCTGTCTCCCTTGACGTAGCCAAGGTTCGGACGGTCCCGCTCTTCCTCGAAAGGCATATACCATATGTGTTCTGATATCTTCTCAAGTTCCATTATAGCTGCTCCTTATAACGTTTACCCGGCCAAAGTGTCAGATATATTTTGCAAAGGGGACAAGGCTGCTCACTTCGACATAGCCGTTTTTCTTATAGAAATGATAGGCCGGTACATCCCTGTCCGTGAGCAGAAAGATCTGCCTGATGCCCATTTCCTTTATGGCCTTTTCAACCTGTTCCAGGAAGAATGTGCCGGCGCCGCTGTTCTGACGGTCGGTCTTAATGCCCAGCTCGTTAATTATGTATTCTGTACCGGTGTACCAATGCTTTATGTATCCCATCGAAAGCCCGATCAGTTCGCAGCCGTCGTAAAGCCCATATGTAAGCGAATATCTCTGGCCGCAGAGATCATCGATATACAGGTCAAGCTGCTTACTGTCCGACCAGTCGTCGTTCCACGGT
>CACYBV010000325.1 GCA_902772745.1 uncultured Eubacteriales bacterium | reverse complement strand
TCTCGAAATACGGTGTACAGGTTTCCCAGACTCTGGTTTCCGGATACAGCCGCTCGACTTCCTTCCAGGCGGCCTGCAAAGCTGTCGCTTTACGATCCCCTACGCTGCGGCGTACTGTCCTCCGATGACCGATATTATGTTACTGTTTTCGACCTCGACCGTTTCAGCGCGGAAATCTTCCTGAATGACGGCCGAGCAGGTTCTGAGCATGACCTTCTGTACACCGCTCTCCACTGACGGCATCAGCTTTGAAGCTCGGTGGAGCGCCCTGATGAGCATCGAAAAGTATGATCTGATTCTCTGAAAAAAGCAAAAAGCGATCGATCTTCAGCCCGTCGGCAAATGCTGCGTTATTTCTTTTCCAGACCCGACCCGGCCTGCTCTTTCTGCACCGCGGCGTTCGGTTCTGCCACAGCCTGTTGTTTCTCCCGGGCAGCTTTGGCCTCTTCCTCTATCCTTGCCTTATGCGCACCAGCAGCCGTTTCATAAGCTTTTCCCTGAAATGCATGAAACACTTGCATTTTGTACAGACCGTCATCCGTCTTCGGCTGGTTTTTATAGTTTTGCAGATAGGAAAGCGTGGTAGTCATTCCGGTGTCCAATTTGAGTGCTACGAGTCTTGAAAGGGCTGTGGCGTATTCATATTCACTCATGTTCTGCAGCTCCGTTTCGCTGAGCATCTTAAGCACCTTGCGCCTGAGCTTTTCATAGGCACCCGGCTTGACGATGTTCTCGGCGAACTTGTCCCGATACCGCAGTTTCATAGTCTCGACACTGAGGACATGATTAGCCTTGCGCTCCAGAATTCTTGCTTTTTTCATATTTCCTGCATCCGATGCATCCTGAACCGCCTGATTGGCGGCGGTGAATGCATTAGCACAGCTCGGCTGCTTTTCCAGCACATTGTGCGCCAGATTTCTGTACTCCCCGCTCATGATCCTATCAATATACATATCCGCCATGATGTTGAGCTTGACATCCCCCGTGACAAGATCCGGTCTTTTCTGCCAAAGCGTAAGGCCATAGTCTGACTTTAGCCGGATCTTGTTCTGCATGGTAAAGCTGTCTATCATGTTCAGATCCTGCTGACGCAGGCCCTGCTTAAAAGCCTCCTTCTTCAGATCCGGATCCCGCTCCAGCATATTGCTCATGCGCTTGCACATCTCGGCTACCGACGCCTGATATACGTTGGCATCTTCCTTTCTGTTGGTGGCGGTCATCTCGGTGATCCCGAAAGCGATCAGTTTTGCCAGCGGCTTCAGATTGTTCTTTTCATACTCCTCCATCGCGTGGGAGGCCATCTTCCGTCCATTTTGCACACAGGGGAAATACTCCTTGCAAAAAACATCCGGACAGTAGGGAAGATTAACTTTGGAAAAAGTATAGTCTTCAGACTTCCGCAGGCACTGGTCCTCCGTAGAAAAAGCGTCGTTTAATTGGAAGAGCTTCGCGTCGTACTCTTCCCGAGTGATTTTCTTCTCCTGCAGATCCTTTGAAAGTGCTGCACGCCTCCCGCTCAAAGCAAAGGATTGCGGCGTCCTGGCACCGGCGATGGCAAGGGCCACAAAGTCCTTCTCCGACAGCTTTGCGTCCGCAGTCTCCTCCGGACCTTCACCCCGGTAAATGGCCTTAAAATCGCATTTGACCGGTTCATCGGTCAGAATGGTGATATACTCGCCTGTCTCGGGCTTTTTTTTCGAAGAACGAGAAGACCGTTCGTCAAACAGGTATTTCTGTTTGATATTGGGTGTAAAGCCGTAGATATCCTCCAGGAATGAGATGCCCTCCTTCTGGTTAGGGGGAAGCACCGTGGCATTCCTTCCGCTGTTTGCCAGCAGAGACTTTTTGTCGACAGGAAGCAGATGATAGCGGTAGTTCTCGAGTGCATTACGGTCCGGGTCTTCGCTCATCGCAAGTAAAGTGATTTTGGAAAAGAAAGAATGATATTTCTCTTGAATAAACTCATTCGTCCTGGTATGGCTCCTGATTCTCTGATCAGTTATGGCATCTGATACGATTGTATCAATATTCTTATTGCGGCTCAGTACTTCATGGTAGACCGCGTCGTACTTCCGCTCCACGTTTCCAAGAATCCTGTCCCTTGCCTGCAGCAGACTTTCCTGCCTGACGAAGGTATGCCTTCTGAAGGCGTCTTCTGATAGCTGCCGCTGTCGATCCATCGTCCTTAGAACGTTGTGTTTATGTTCTTTTTCATCCGCAGCAGTCAGATCCGGGCGGCGTTCTTCCAGAAGTGTCAGGTCTTTATTGAAGTACTCCCGGGCCTTACCGGAGATTCCCTTAAGCACCTGGTTCTCGACGGTTTTTGTCAATGTTCCCAGGGCCGCAAGGTTCCTGATATTGGCCTGGATGCGGCGCTGCTCATAGCTCTCCGGGTCAGAGCGGCGGGAGGGATCATCCGCAATATCCGCCTGCTTTTTGTCCAGATATGTCCGGATGTCGCCCTTTAAGGCATCCGCCTTGTCCAGAAATTCACTCATCATCTCCAGCGTGATAGGCCGGTTGTTCTCGATCTCCTGCTGCCAGGTCTCGTTAACCAGCTTGTTCAGTGCCAGCAGATTTTTCTTCATGGTAATGAAGGCCTCTGAAGAACG
>CACYBV010000324.1 GCA_902772745.1 uncultured Eubacteriales bacterium | reverse complement strand
ATTTTTTGAAAAAAACCTGCAACCATTCTGTCATCTTCTGCGACATATCAGTCAGAAGGGTACAAAACCGTCCGCACAGGATCCGTGCTATGACAGAAAGGAAGAGCAGAAATGCAGACAACGACAACCGCTTTGGGAGTAAGAATCGTTCCCAAAGTCAGCCGGGAGGAAGGAGCGCGCGTGGAAGAGCAGGAGATCATCCGACAGTTCAATATCCGCGACGAGGAGGCGATCCGAAGCTGCGAGCGGGAATATGGACGCTACCTTCGGAAAATCGCGCTGAATATCCTATCGGACCGCAGGGATTCGGAGGAGGTCTTAAACGACAGCCTCCTGCAGGCGTGGAATTCGATTCCGCCGGAGAAGCCGAAGAATCTTCTCGCGTATCTCACGAGCATCACCCGGGCAAACGCGATCGACCTTTTCCGGAGGAAACATGCCGAAAAGCGCCGTGCAGCCTTTGAGGCGCAGCCGCTTTCGGAGCTTTCGGAGATCGTGTCGGACAATTACACCGAAGACCTGGTGGACGGGAAGCTCCTGTCGGAACGGATCAGCAGATTCCTCAAAGGCGAAAAACGTGACGCGCGGGTATGCTTTGTCCTCCGGTATTACTACATGGATTCCATTCCGGATATCCGTAAGGCAACCGGATTTTCCGCTGCCAAAATCAAAACCCTTCTGTTTCGTACCAGAAACAAACTCAGAGAAGTACTGGAAAAGGAGGGATATATGCGATGAAACGCGATGATTTACTGGATTCGATCGGCGGGATTGACCGTGAGATCATTGAAGAAAGCCAGAAACTCCGAGAGGACGGAAGAGCCCGGAAAAACAGGATGGCTGTCGTGATTCCGATTGCGGCAGCGGCGGTACTCCTGATCGGCGTGATCTCAGCGGTCTGGTGGAATTCGAGGACGGGCAATACCGCGGCGGAAGGACCTGGAACCGGAGAAGTGCCGGAACCTGTGGAAACGGTTTCACTGTACGAAAGCAATGAGGAAGCCGTCCCGGAAGTTTCGGAACTGATGTCGGAAGCAGCGGAAGCGGCGGAGAGCGCGAGACAGGCTGCGGAAGAAGCCGAAGAGCAGAGAAAAGCCGCGGAAGAAGCGGAGAAACAGGCGGAATCCGCAAGGAAGGCTGAGATCGAGGCAGCGGCGGAGAAAGCCGCAAGGGAAGCCGAAGAGGCGGCGAGAAAAGCCGCAGAGGAAGCCGCAAAAAAGGCGCAGGAGGAAGCGTCAAAGCAGAATGAACCTGCAAGAGATGAAATCGGCCGTCTGATTCTCGGAGTGGAGCTTCAGTACGATATCCCGCAGGAGATTATGGATAATATTCTGGCTCATCAGGCATCGATCCGGTGGGAAATCATGTGCTCGCAGTTCGACTGTGAAATCGGCCTGGAAAAAGATCTCTCTGATCTTGTGCTGCTGTACCCCTTTGTTGTTGAAGGAAGCGAGGCCGGTCTGCCGGATATGGGGGTGAAATCCTGGGAATTTCCGGTAATGAGCAAAGACCGGATCATCTGTACTCTGGTACTCACGCAGTACGAGGGAAACGAAATCATGATGGGAAAGAGTGTCGTTTTTTCTGAGGACCTGAATGCGCTCCTCGGAAATGATAAAGAACACCGCGTCGTGATGAAGGACCGGCCGGCTGTTTCCTGGGAAGGCGATCCTTCGACACAGCCGACCGGCTATGGCGTAACCCTTCCCGAATATGATTTCCCGGAAACCGGAAAGACGGTTGCGTATATGCAGGAATTATGGGATCTTTCGATTGAGCAGCCGGAAGACGAGCGCGCATTTTCCGTGCTCGCAGCGTACAGTCCGGATACGGTATACGAACCGGATTTGGACCGCTGCAACACCCATGTGTTTTATTTTGACGGCAATTATGCGGTTTACCGCGTGCACCATGACGACGACGAGCGCGTGATTATACTGGAAAACAGCGGCGGCGTATGGACAGCTGTCTGTGATATACGTTCCGAACTGAGAAATATGCAGGACAGAATCGATGAACTGACTGCATCATGCGAAGTATTATACCGGTATATTGTGTCAGTCAGCGGTGCGGATATCCCGGCGGAATCGGAAAAGATGATGCAGTTCCTGCGAAACGGCGCCGCAGTTCCCAATCCTGATTCCCTGAATGTGTCAGACGGCGCTTTGAAATATACGGATGAGGAAATGGAAGCCCTGAGGAATCATGTGAGCTTTTCATATGATCCGGAAATGTCAGAAAAACTCATTCCGACATATATCGCCAAATATATCGCGTCGGATAACGGCTTCCTGAGCCTGAAAAAACCGGTATTATGCATCCGTATGGACTGCCCTGACACGGACGATCCGAAGCTTCAGAACCTGCTTAGGAGCTATTTCGGAGATACGATCAGCCCGGAAAAGCCGCAGTACTTTATCCTGTCTGATAAACCGGGGTACTTATACTTATACGATTACTGCATCATCCCGGACCCTGAAAAAATAAACGAATGGCTGTTTCCGGATGTTCCGGCCGTTATGTCAAAAACGCCGGCTGCGGAAGGAAACTGAGCCCGGAATTCCGGCAGACGGGGACGGGGTTCGATTATTCGTCCGGCAAATGAAAACAGGAGACAGATCCCTGCGTGCCATGCTTGCGCGGATCATACTCTTCTGCTATAATGGCCCTGTGCGAAAGCGCAGGGCTGTTTTTATCTGCATTTTTTCGGATTAATCTGAGAAGGAGGAGTCAAAACATGAATAAAGCACGGAAAGTCTTTATGATTCTGCTTTGTCTCATCGTGATCGTCGGAATCTTTTCGATGCCTGTCCGCGCCGATGAGGTCTATGAGCCCTTCTGGACGGACTTTTATTATGATCACATTGAAGATATCGACGAAGTGGAGGAAATCTGGGAAATCAATGCCGAAGGCGGCGTGCGGCTCATGTACGAACCGGATTCCGATGAAACAATTTATACCTTTGATGAAATCGGAACAAGGCTGTGGCTTTATGCGATTTATACGGATCCGGATACCGGGAACCAGTGGGGCTATACGGATTATTACGCCGGGGATTATACGCTTCAAAGCGGCTGGATTCCCATGAAGCTTCTGTGGAAATCCTATGGCTTCGATGATTTTTTTGCGGAATACAGGTCGGAAATCCGGACGGAAAACGGTGGATTTTTGCCGGATAAGACAACAGCGGTGCACTTTTATGAATATCCGGGCGGACGGGAGACCTATGCCGCTGAAACAGACCCCGAAAATATGGAACCGATTCCGTACAGTTCGGTATACATGGACGGACAGGACAGGAAATGGTGCATGATCAGATACTGGCTCGGGACCCGGGACTGCTGGTTCTGTTTTGATGCGCCGGAAGCTTCTTATGAAGAGCTCTGGCCGAAAGGCGCGCCAGAGACCGACCGCAGGGAACGCATATATTACAGCGTCACATACAGTGAAAATGAAAGCGCCGTGGCGGAAATCCCAGAGCCTTCCCGGACAGAAAATACGACGGAAACTACGGAGACGGCTGCGGAAACGGACAGCACGGAGGCCGGAGAGAAAACTACCGAAACTGAGACAGAAGAAGAAAGCACCAGAGTCCCTGAAACCGAAAACAGAACCGAAGCCACGGAAGCACCGGTTTCCCGCCCCGATCCCGTGAAGCGCCTGCCGCGCTGGATCATCCCGGCGGCTGTCGCCGGCGTCCTCGCGGTGACTGCGGCGGTTCTCCTCCTGATTCTTATCGGAAGGAAGAAAAAATAACAGGAAAAGCAGGGCAAAATTCTTCTGCCTTTGAAAACAGGAAGTTCTGCGAATGAAACGGGGGGTGCCGGATGGCTTTCGCCATCCGGCTGAACAGTCCGCTTTTTTTTCGCTTTTGTGAAACCTTCCGCGTTCCCTTGTCGGTAATACTGATGAAAAAGCAGAAATAACCGGATAAAGGAGGCGCATTATAACATGAAAGGACGTTGGATTCCTGTATTTACGATATTGCTTCTGGTCCCTGGAACCTTTTTTTCATCCTGCAAAAAGGCACAGGATCCGCTGCTGATCACGGATGCGGAAGAACCGTTCTCTGCTTATTCCGCTGCAGAGGAGGAAATGGAAACGGTACACCTGGAACCGGATGGCATGATCCCGGCGGACAGTTATATTACAAAAGACCGGGACCTCCGCTGTGAGAAATACGTCTGCGAATCCGAAAAACGGATTTACTATGTCAGCAGCGTAGGGTATCTCGATCATTTCAGCGAAAATTCCCGGAAGTTCCTGTATTATGCGGACAAGGAGAGCGGGGAGCACGGGGTTCTCTGCAGCGAAAAAGGCTGTCAGCATAACAGTGCCGACTGCCGCGCCTGTCTCGGAAACGACGCTGTCGCCGGGCTGACGCTCTACGACGGAAAGATTCTCTGCGCGCTGCAGCACGGCTCGGATCATCCGGATATCCGCATCGTCGAAGGAGAGACGGACGGCTCCGGCTTCACGGAACTCGGCATGATTCCAGCGGAGTCTTATGAGGCGGATTCCGAAGGAAACTGGACGATGGAGTGCTTTTTCCACAGGGGATACTGCTATTTTCTGAGCGAAAAGGTAGTCGCGGACGAGCAGGATAATCCGTATTCCCGTGAACCGAATTACACCGGCCTGATGATCCGGGCGGTGCGGATTCCTCTTGAAAACCTGAATATTACCGAGGAACTTTTCAAAGAAACACTGGAGGGTGAATGGATCTCGGCCTTCCCTTTCTATATTGTCGATCAGGACGATGTGTATTTCGGGATCCGCTTAAGCCGCGAAGATCCGGAGGACTTCCTGAAAATTCTGTCCGGCGCACTTCGGCTGTACCGGCTGACCGGGGCGGAAAAACCGGAAGAACTGTATAACGGCGAGATCCCGGCGATGGGCGGCATTTACGCACGGGACGGCTCACTTCGGCTGATCGGAAGGAGCTTTGAGAAAAACGAAAAAAGAGTGCTCCGATACAATCCTGAGACAAGGAAATTCGCTTCGGACGAAGCCGTATCCTTTGCGGCCGATCCGGCTGCCCAGGAGCAAAGTTTTGCCTATTCCGGCGAATATTATTATTCGATCATGCAGGATCTGTGGCAGAGCGGAGCGCGGGAAGAACAGCCCCGGATAGAAGACCGGAATTTCAGGATCCGATTTTTCGCAGAGAACGGCAGTCTCCTCAGTGAAAAAGTGCTGAATGTCGGAAAAATACTGGAAAAGCTGAATCTCTCTTCGGCGGAATTCAACGAAACTACGGGCATTTATATTAACCCCTTTGCGATGGACCGGGACGCGTACTACGGACTTTTGAATATTTCCAATCTGATGGGTTCGAAACAATACCAGGCGGTGCTGCAAATTCCCGTGGAGGAGGAAGAGGACTGGAGCATTTTCCTTGAGGGAGGCAAAGAGAAATGAAGAATTTCATGCTTT
>CACYBV010000323.1 GCA_902772745.1 uncultured Eubacteriales bacterium | reverse complement strand
CCAGATCTGGCGCATTGAAGGCGGAAAGTCGGCGCTCCGGGTTCCGCGGATCTTCGAAAAGCCGGTTCCGGATTCCGAAAAAGTTCCGACTCAGATCGATTACAGCCGCTGGAATCATTACAAGATGGAAGCGGACCGTTTCGGCTACCGCTGCTATATCAATGACCGGCTCGTAATTGAAAAGGTTCAGCCGCTGCATTCCGTGCTTCACGCATCGTGTGAGACAACAGATGAAATAATCAATCTGAAAGTCGTCAATGTTTCCGCGGAGCCTCAGGAGCTTTGTGTGGTACTGGATACTGAGATTTGTCCGGAGATTTCCGTCGAGTATATCGAAGGCACACCGGAAAAGCAGAATTCTTTTGATAATCCGACGAACATCTCTCCAAAAATGAAGAAATTCACAGCCGGACTGACCGAAAACGGCCGCGGATTCACAATCAGCGTTCCGGCATATTCTGTAAATGTTTACAGAATAAAAAAATAAGTGTCCATGATCCCCCGGACAGCCGTCTCGTCAGAACCGAAACGCTAAGCTCCGGCTGTCTCCGATTCCTGGCGGAGGTTCGCGAAAATGTCAAAACAGGCAAAAATCACCATCGATCCGGCGTACCGGGTCGGTAAAATCGAAAAAAGGATCTTCGGATCCTTTCTGGAACCGATCGGAGACTTTGTGGTTGGCGGAATCTACAACCCGAATCATCCTTCGGCGGATGAACAGGGTTTTCGTCAGGATGTGCTGCAGGCGATCCAGGAATTCGACGTTCCTGCGATCCGGCTTCCGGGCGGGAACTTCATCTCCGGCTGGGACTGGATGCAGTCGATCGGCCCCAGAGAGCGCCGCAAGGCCCAGCTGGACCTCGCATGGAAACAGTATGAAAAGAACCTGGTCGGTCATGACGAGTATCTGCAGTGGGCGAAAAAGTCCGGAGCGGAGGCGCTTTACACGCTGAATCTTGGCACTGGGACGGTTGAGAGCGCGCTGCACTGCGCCGAATATACCAATCACCCGGGCGGAACTTACTGGTCAGATCTCAGGAAGGAATACGGTCACGCCGATCCCTATAACGTCAAAAATTCCTTCGCTGACTGGTAGCCTTCACAGACACAGGCTTCCGCGTGGTCGCCGCCCGGGCAGAGAACGACTGCTCCTTTCGGCGTCCTGTCCGCAGGAATCAGCATCTCTACAAGATAAGGCCTGAAATCCGGATTATGATGATAGCGGTAATCGGAGTTGTCCGTATATACAGTCTCTGTCGGTATTTTGCCTTCCGGCCAGAGTTCAATCCGCCGCGGGGCATCTTCCTTCATATGGATTGAATCCCGCAGTTTAATGAATTCTTCAATCAGCGGCGGGCGTTCCTCATCAGTGCAGTTCTGTACCTTGTTGCAGAGCTTTGTCAGCTCCGCCACTTTTTTCTCGTCATAACAGGGCGCGGACTCGAATATTTCCACAGCAGGCATTTTGGCCGGCCCGAATTCTTTCCGTATATGCGCCATTTTCTTCATCATTTCTTCCATTCTTTTTGCAAGTTCCGATGCCATATGAGTATCTCCCGGACAGTCTGTATTTTCTTTCATTATATCTGGTGAAAAAAACCTTGTATATCCCAGAACCGCACCGGAATCATCAGAAAAACAGACCTCTTTTCCCGTGAAAAAACACCCGGAATTTCCTTGAAAGATAGTACGGCGTATAGCCTGTCTGGTCTGCGATCAATTCCAGAGGAGATGCGGTCTATGACGGCGTACGCGCAGAAGTACAGATCTGACTTTCAGGAAGCTGCGCACAAATTTGAACAATTATCAACAGAGGGCTGCCGTCCGGATGTGATCATTTATATCCCTTCCGTGCGGCAGCCCTCCTGTTTTTGATTTTGAAAAACGCTGAGATAAACCGGTTGATTTTTCAGCGGAATCTGGTTGATTTTTTGAATGTGATTTTCCTGTGCTCTGGTACAATAGAATCAGCAAAATTCAGCAAAACCGAGGAGGCATGACATGTTAAGAAAAGTTACGACAAACTGCGGCACGATCGAGGGAACTGCGTCCGGAGATCCGCGCATCACCGTTTTCTGGGGTGTTCCCTACGCAAAGCCGCCCGTCGGAGCTCTCCGCTGGCGCGCGCCGCAGCCGGTCGAGCCCTGGGACGGGGTATATCATGCGGATCGGAAGCCGCCGATCGCCATGCAGCCCCAGCCCGGCGAGGATTGGACCGACTTTTATACGAAGGAGCTCAACCCGACCGGTTATGAATATGAAGTCAGCGAAGACTGCCTCTATCTGAATATCTGGTCCCCGGCAAAAACCGTGAAAGACAATCTGCCGGTATTTTTCTATATCCACGGCGGCGGCTTCACTGCCGGCTATCCCTTCGAAGTCGAATTTGACGGCGAACGTGTTGCGAGAAACGACGTCATCTTTATTACGGTCGGATACCGGCTCGGTGCCTTCGGGTTTTTTTCTCATCCCGAGCTTCGCGGTGAATGCCTCGGCAACCAGGGACTTCTTGATCAGCTCATGGCGCTTCAGTGGGTGAAGGACAATATCGCCGCTTTTGGCGGCGACCCCTCGCGCGTCACGATATGCGGTCAGTCCGCGGGCGGAATGAGCGTTTCAAGCATCTTAAATTCCCCCCTCTCAAAGGGCCTGGTTTCCGGCGGCATCATGATGTCCGGCGGCGGTCTGCGGCCCCCGAAGGGCGGCGTAGGTCCGTGGCTTTCCATAGAGAATGCCGAAAAATACGGCGAGGAGCTTCTCAGCTGCATCGGTGTCCATAATCTTTCGGAGGCGCGTGAGGTTCCGGCTCCTGTCATTCTCCGTACTGCACTCGGCAGATGGAAAGACGGGAAAAACAGCCCGCTTCGCTGGCGCCCCTGTATCGACGGGTACTTCTTCAAGGAGGAGCTAAGGGATGCGATTCTCTCCGGAAGAAACCTCGACGTTCCGATCATGATCGGCTGCTGCCGGGATGAAAACCGTCCGAGAGGCTTCTTCGGCGCCTCCGAAACGATTGAAAGCTTCTCGAAGAAAATCCGGGAAGAATACGGTGACAGCGCTGAGAAGATGCTTTCTCTCTGCGACCTCAGCTCGGAAGAAGCCTTCAGGGAATTCTACAATAACGAGGTCGGCCTGTCCATGGGCTATACCGGCGCAATGGCATATGCGCGGAAAAACGCACGGCTCGGCAGAAAGGCATGGACGTTTGTTTTTGACCACGACATCCCCGGAGACGACGCAGGATCTTTCCACGGCTCCGATATGTGGTTTGTATTTGATTCCGTCGGACACAGCTGGCGGCCGTTCACCGGGAAACACTATGATCTCGCACGGCAGGTTTCGTCTTACTGGTGCAACTTCGTCAAAACCGGCGACCCGAACGGATGCGACCGGATCGGAAACGCACTGCCGGAGTGGAAAACTTTTGACGACGAAGACGAATTTACAATCTGCTTTAAGGATCAGCCGGAGAAATTTGACGAGGGAAACGCCGAACTGAAGCGCTTGGCCCAAAATCATTTTCTCGAAGAATAATACAGCATTTTTCCGCTTCAAAGGCCGATTGGGCTCCTTTCCCGGCCTTTGAGGCAATCCCGTATGAAGAAAGGATATGATTATGCTCCGACAGGTTAAACTTCCGAACGGAATACTTGAAGGCATCCCGGGCGGTGATCCGCGGATTACGGTTTTTAAAGGGGTTCCCTATGCGAAACCGCCCGTCGGCGATCTGCGCTGGCGTTCTCCGCAGAAATATGACGAAATCTGGCCGGGTGTCCGCAGGGCGGATCATTTTCCGCCGATGTGTTATCAGACGCTGCCGGGATCGGATCCGGATGAGTTCTGGACAAAGGAACTGAACCCGACAGCGACAGAATACTGCATGAGTGAGGACTGCCTCTACCTCAATATCTGGAGTCCCGCGAGAACTGTCCGGGACAATCTTCCGGTTTACCTGTGGATCCACGGCGGAGGGATGCAGGCAGGCTATTCCTATGAGATGGAGTTTGACGGAGAAAGCATGGCCCGGGAAGGCCTGATCATGATCACCGTCGGATATCGCGTCAATATCTTCGGATGGATGGCGCATCCTGAACTTTCAGCGGAGGATCCCGGCGCTCCACGCGGGAATTATTGCCTCCAGGACCTGATTTTCTCGCTGAAATGGATCAGGGATAATATTGCGGCTTTCGGCGGGGATCCTGACAGAGTGACCATCGGCGGACAGTCCGGCGGCGCCGGCGCCGTGATCTCACTGCTGTCCTCTCCTCTTGCGGAAGGCCTGTTCTCAGGTGCGATTTCTCAGTCCGGCGGCGGGCTGAGAGCTTTCGGATACGGGAACGACTGCACACCGATTGAGGATGCGGAACAGACGGGAATAGAAATTCTTCAGCTGCTCGGCGTAAATACGATTGAGGAAGCCCGGAAGATTCCTGCAGGGAAAGTATATGAAGCCTATAAAAAAACCGGCGGAGGCTTCTCACGCTGGTCCCCCCGCGTAGACGGTGTGCTTCTTCCGGAAAGCACTCTGGACTGCATGATCAACAACCGCCATCACAAGGTTCCTTATCTTCTCGGAAATACCAGAGGCGAGGGCCCCGGTACACCCGCAGGCGGTTTCCTTCCGGAATCCTATGAAGATTTTCAAAAGATGACGGAGCGGATTTTCGGGGAACATACCGGCGATTTTATCCGTGCGTTCCATATCGATTCGTTCGAAGACGCCCTTTCTGTCTGCCGGTCAGACGCTTTCAATACCCGGTATATTTCCGCCCGCGCCTATCTTATGGCGGAAGCGAATCATTCGCGCACGAAAGACTACTGTTATGAGTTTAATCATGATATTCCCGGCGACGATCATCCGGGATCATATCACGGATCCGATCTGTGGTTCACTTTTAATTCGCTTGGCCGCTGCTGGCGTCCGTTTACTGGAAAACATTATGATCTCGCCCGCGCGGTAGTGGGATACTGGGCGAATTTCATCAAAACCGGAGACCCGAACGGATGCGATCGGTTTGGAAATCCGCTTCCGGGATGGCAGCCGTGGCGTTCTGACGCTCCTTTTGTTATGGAGTTTTCTGATCAGCCGCTGCAGCAGAAAGAAGAAATGAGCCCGGCAGCCCGGTGGAGAATTAACTATCATCTGGAGCAGTATAAAAACCGGCAATAAGTTTTTACCGCATACTTTTTTGCGGACCATAAAAACACCCCGGGCAGGCTTCACGCTTTCGTGTCCTGCCCGGGGTGTTTTATTGATCTTTGCTTTTGTATGAAGCAGTCTCTCCTTTCGGCGAACGCCGGCTTCAGAATACCGGGTACCCGTCGATGCCCCAGGAGATTTTCCGGAACATCGCATGGCGGCCGGGGTCGTCCAGAGGATCGTCCGTCACGATCCGGTCCGTTGTCCGTGCATGAAACACCAGAATGTCGTTCCCCTCTTCGTCCTCGGTAAATGAATTGTGTCCGGGTCCGTAGATGCCTTTTTCGGGTTCGGATTTCAGTACCGGCCAGCGTTCCTTCTTCCAGGCCCGCGGATCCAGGATGTCGGCGTCTTCCGGCACCGACATCAGCCCGACGCAGTAGGACGGGCCGGTATCCGAAGCGGAAAATGTCAGAAAGATCCGGTGGTTCCTTTTAATAACAGCCGGCCCTTCGTCTACCCAGAAGGCGCCGCGTTCCCATGAATAATCCGGCGTAGTCAGAAGCACCTGTTCGGTTGCGAGCTTTTCCGGGGATTCCATCTTTGCGATATACAGATTCGAAATCTGCTTCCCGACACTCACTTTTTCCGCCCAGACCATGTACTGTTCGCCCCGGTGGCTGAAAACTGTCGCATCCAGCGAAAAGGCCTGGAAAGAATATTCGTCGGAATCTGCGGCCTTCATCGGCACCGGTTCCTCCCAGGGGTCCGTATAAGGGTCCTGCCCGCGGCATTTCATGCAGTAAGGGCGGATTTTCCACTCGTCATCCTGCTCTCCTGCGGCAAAGTAGAAGCACCAGGTTCCGAAAAGATAATGCAGTTCCGGCGCCCAGAGATTACGGCTTAAGATCCCCTGCTCATGCTTCACGAAAAGTGTTTTTTCTTCGGCCTCCGAAAGTGCAGTGAAAGCCCTGGCGCGCCTTAAGACAATCCGGTCAAAGGCCGGGACAGAAGCGGTAAAATAATACCACTCTCCGCTTTTCAGCACATAGGGATCTGCACGGTTTGGAATCCAGACCTCATTTTCCGGAAACACTTCTCTTTTTTCTTCGGCTGGTCCGACCTTCGTCATCCGTCTCTGCCCTCCTTTTCATGCATTAAACTCCGGTTACGATCTGTCCCTCTCTCAGCTGCAGGAGTTCGCTGTATACGATGTCCTTCTCTGCGGCTGTTGTCGAGAACACCATCTGTTTGGGGTTTTTGAGGGTAAATTCATGCCATTCGGGCAATGCTTCCCCGTAATTCGTCAGCCCGTTCGGATCTCCGGTCTTGATGAAATTCACCCAGTAAGAGCTTACAATACGCGCCATATCGTAATGCCAGCCCTGGTAAGGACGCCACATCCTGGCAAGCGCATCGTAGGCAAAGGGAAGCTCTGCACCGTGGTAAACGCCGGGGTCGTCCTCGCCGGGGATCTGGACGCCAAACTCGTAAAGCCAGGATTTACGGCCCTGATCTGCGCGGATCTTTCCCGCCATGATCGTGGAGCACACAAGTGCGCAGAAAGCATCCGAATCCCCGAGTTTTTTCACATCTTCGTCGGTGGAGCAGCCGCAGGCTTCAAGGAAAGCTTCTTTCCTGTCCCCGTAAACTTCCGCGCAGGCCTCAAGCTCCGCCATCGACTGCGGCAGCTTTCCAGAAAAGCGGTTGAACATCCCGAGTTCGCCGGTCGTATAACCGAAAATGACGGGTTTATCGCCCCAGTGGTCGTTTCGGAGTGCGGAAACGCTGGTTTCGGTCTGGAAGATTCCGTCAATGGGCGGTGAGAACCGGAATCCCCTGCCGTCCGGCGAAAGCGTTTTGTTCATCTCATGAAGTTTCAGCGCGTCCACTGCCCGGGCTTCTTCAAGGCTTCGGAAATTGGCGGCTTTGAAGAAGGCTTCGCCGGCTTTCTCCGCACTTTCCACCGTACTGTTCCTTCCGCTTCCCGCCGTGTCCCTGAACGGCATAATGATACCGCTCTGGACGATGGCTGCGCGGAAATAGGGTTTCGCCATGGGACTCGAAAGCTGTGTCAGTACCGAACCTGCGCCGGCGGACTGGCCGGCAATCGTGATTTTTTCAGGATCTCCGCCAAAGGCTTCGATATTCCGGTACGTCCACCTGATGGCTGCGAGCTGGTCGAGATATCCGTAAGATCCCTTCGGCTCCTCCGGCGCTTCCTCTGAAAGCCAGGGATGGGACAGGAAGCCGAACAGCCCCAGCCGGTAAGCAATGGTTACAACGACGATTCCCTTCCGTGCCATATGCTCCCAGTCAAACTCAATCTCATAGGGATATCCGCCCTGGAGGCCGCCGCCGTGAATATACAGAAGAACCGGCAGTTTTTCATCACCCTTCTTCGCCGGGGTGAAGACATTCAGATAAAGACAGTCCTCGCTCATCTCAAATTCCGGTCCTGCAGGATGCAGTTCCTTTGTCCAGAATTCCTTCGGGTCGAGCCCCGGGACATTCTGTACCGCCATCGGGCCGTACTCTGCGGCAAGCCTTACGCCGTCCCAGGGTTTTACGGGCTGCGGAGCGCGCCAGCGAAGTGCGCCGACCGGCGGTGCCGCATAAGGAATTCCTTTAAATACCGTAATCCGCGGATCGTAGCCGAAGATTCCCTGAAGTTCGCCGGATTCGATCCTGACTTTTCTTTTCTCCATATACGTCCTTTCTCCACCATGTGTGGATTCCGTGTTGTATTAAAAACCGGGGCCGGTTTTCATTCCGGTCCCGGTCTTTCCCGGAACTGACCGGGCTGATTCGCTTAGGTGACAGATACTGTTATTTGGCAAGCCATGCCTGGAACTGTTTGTTCATCTCGGCGATGACGTCGTCGATGCCGTCTGCTTTGAGTTCCGCATTGAAGTCCTCATTATAGGACTCGATGTCAACCTGGCCGAAGAGAAGCGCCGGTCTGTACTGATCGACAGTCGCGCGGCATGCGGTCCACTGATCGTAAACATTCGTCGGGTCAAACACGAAGCCCATGGCCTTCGAATACTTGATGCTGGAATCGGTCCAGAGCGCCTGCATATCCGTGAAGTATTCCTTATAATCCGTCTGGAAGGGGTAGCCGAGGCACTCATTGGCATACCACCAGCAGCCGCCGCAGTTCCAGCCGTTTTCGTCCGGGTTCGACTTGCCTTGCGGATACCATGCGCAGCCGTTCTCATCGACAACGTAGGTCTCGTCCTTGATACCGTAGCAGATAAAGTTGTGAACGTTCGCATCCGTGTACATCAGCGCAAGGAGCTTCATCGCAGCATCCGGGTATTTGCAGACCTGGGAAATCTGCCAGCCGGTATATACGCAGGAGTTGTCGCCGATCAGGTCGGTCAGCTGCATGCTGATGGTTTCGTAGTTGGTCATCTGAGCCTGCATCAGGGACTGAGCATACTGGGTGCTGAATGCTTCGTAGCCGATCGCACCGCAGACGCCACTGTTCAGGAGGCCGGTGTTGATGGAGGTGTTCAGCGGATCGTCTACAAGATATCCCGCATCAGCCCAGCGCTTGCACATCTTGATGTACTCGAGCCACTCATCGGTCTCGTAATAGTTGACGATTTCCGTGGAATTGATGCCGCGGTCGGGAATAAGAACGCCGACCAGCTTGTCGTCGCCGAGGTTGTCAACTCCCATCAGGGGACGAAGGAAGGTGTCTGCCTGCCATGCCAGATCCGGATGAGCGGCTTCGGCCTTAGCCATGACCTCTTCCATCTGCTCGATGGTGATGCGGGTGTCTGCAAGGTCCATCACGCCGATCTCTTCCGCGATATCCTTACGAAGGGACCAGACAGAGAAATTGGAGAAACTGTCGGCGCCGGGAATGGACCAGCATTCGCCGTTGACTTCGCAGTACTCATAAGCAGGCTCCGGGAAGAGCTGCCATACTTCGGGATAGATTTCCTTGTACTTTTCAAGGCAGATAATCTGCTCGTTGTTGACCATGTCACGCGGGGTGGAATAGAATCTCCAACCGAACAGGTCGATGCCGTTGTCGGGGTCGGTAAGCATCAAAGTCAGCTG
>CACYBV010000322.1 GCA_902772745.1 uncultured Eubacteriales bacterium | reverse complement strand
TCACATCCCCGCCGCTGACCGCGATCGAGCGTTTTCCGAGGCTGATGGCGGAAGAAGCCTGCAGGATTCTTCTTGGCCAGCTGGACGGCAAAACAGATGAGATAGAAATCGGTCCGTCCGCGCTTCTGCCGGCGGAACTCATTGAGCGTGAATCCACGCAGTAGGTACAGGCGGATCATGCCTCATCATGGATTTTTTCAGGAGGCAGCGGCCTTTGGGGCAGGCATGGACCCCTTCGCGGCGCTCCGGACGATTACGATTAACCCGAATAAGCATCCGGGCATTTCAGATCGGGTCGGCTCTTCGGAAATCATAAAACCCGGAATCGTTTCGGCGTATACCCGGTCTGCTTACGGAACAGCGTGATGAAATTGTTATAATCGGAAAATCCCGAAAGCACTGCGATTTCTGAAACCGGAAGCTCCGGTTCCGAAAGGAGGAGTGCTTTTGCTTTTTCGATGCGCTCCCTGCGGATATGTTCCGCGATGCCGCAGCCGTAGCTCTCCTTTGCGATTTCATAGAGCCGGGTTTTTCCGATGCCGAAGTGCTCTGCGATGGATGGTGCGTCCAGGTCTTCCGTAAGATGCTCCCGGATGTATTCGTCGATCTGGACCGGGAGGTTTTCATGCCGGAGGGACACGAGCCGCTCCATGCAGAGATAGGAGGCAATGGCTTCCATCAGACTTGCTGAGGAATTCAGGACCTCTTCCGAAATCAACGGCTGATGAAGAGAGGACTGGAGCAGGTCGGAGATTTTTAGATTGTAATCTTTGCAGCATTCCCGGATCACCCGGAAGCCCTGATCGTAACTGTCATAGCGGAAAACATGGCCGAAGAAAAGGTAGCCGATTAAAAGCCGGTTCAGGTAGATCGGCATGATCGACTCATAAAGGCCTGCGTGGCAGCGGTAGGTGTAAAGTGCCCGGCGGGAAGCCGCGGTCTTCATGGCGATGCGGTCGCATCGCGTGCAGGCGTCACAGGCTTCAGGGCAGCTTCGGACAATTTCACAGAAATCCGCCCGTTTTTTTGGATAAGCGGCGATTTCCTGAAATTTCTCGTCGAAGACCGTGATGCGGATCTTTGTGACAGTGTAAAAATCCCGAAGAAGCGCGGTCAGTTTTTCAATATTGAAGGATGAAATCATAGTTCCTCCTGAAAAAGCAGGCTGAGAGCCGGCTTTCAGTGTTCGGATCCAGTATAGCACAGGGAAAGGTGTTTTTCCATAGAGCGTCCGAACAATTTCAAAGAAAAAAGAACCGAAAAGACTATACCGGAAAGGGAGGGGTCACATATAATAAAAGAAGCAGAATATCCTGTCAGAAGTAAGGGATATCTCGACTCCGGCCTTCGGCTTTTCCGGGCTCGTATATAAGGCAGAGCATTTTTCGGACGACATTCCGGCGGCTGTAAAGAAGACTGCGGGCTGGTGCATACAGCAATCAGGAGGCAATATGACAATTGCAGGACTCGATATCGGTACAACCGGCTGCAAATGTACCGTTTTTGACGAACAGGGCCGGGAACTTGGAAAGGCTTACCGGGACTACCCGGTAAGCCGGGGACTCTCCGGGCATGAGATTGATGCCAAGGCCCTGAAAGCGGCGGTCTTTGAAGTGATCCGCGAAATGAGCGGAAAATATCCGGACATTTCGGGTCTCGGAGTCACGAGCTTCGGCGAGACCTTTGTCCTGACGGATGAAGCCGGCGAACCGCTCCTGCCCTCGATGCTCTATACCGATCCCAGAGGGGCGGAGGAGTGCCGGGAGCTGATCGGAAAGATCGGCGAGATGCGGATTGCGGAAATCACGGGACTCAGGCCGCACGAAATGTACGGGATTTCCAAGATGATGTGGGTTCGGAAAAACCGCCCGGAGATCTTCGAAAAAGCAGCGTACTGCTTCCAGATGGAGGATTACATTGTCTTCCTTTTGTCCGGGGAGCGGGTGATTGATTATTCCCTGGCGACGCGGACCATGGCGTTTGACATTCATACGCTGGATTATTCGGAGGAAATCCTCGCAGCCGCCGGCATCGAAAGGAGCCTCCTGTCCGGGCCGCAGCCTTCTGGAACGGCAGCCGGTACGGTAACGCCGGAAGCCTCAGAAAAGACCGGCCTTCCGGAATCCTGTCTCATTGTCGCGATCAGCCAGGATCAGGTGGCAGCCGCGGTCGGGGCCGGGGCGTTTTCCGGCCGCATCGGCGTCGACGGCGCGGGAACGGTCGAATGCCTGACGCCGGTTTATGACGGGATTCCGCCGATTCAGCCGATGTATGACGGGTATTTTTCGGTCGTGCCTTATGTCATATCCGGAAAATACGTTGCTTACGCATTTTCCTACACCGGCGGCGCGCTGATCCAGTGGTGCGTCGATACGCTCGCGAAAAAGGAAAAAGAAGAAGCCGAAGCAATGGGCATTTCCGTGAATGAGCTTTTGGAGAAGCGCTATCGTGAAAAGCGGGGAGAGGAGCCTTCCGGGCTTCTCGTGCTTCCGGATTTTGCCGGCGCGGCGACGCCTTATATGGACACAGGCTCCCGGGGCGTGATCATCGGACTCACCGCCGACACCGAAGTCTGCGAGATTTACCGGGCATGCATGGAAGGCGTCGCATATGAGATGCTTGTCAATTACCGCGCAGTAAAGAAATCCGGCGTGCATTTCGAGAAGCTGAACGCGACGGGCGGCGGCGCGCGCTCCAAAGTCTGGATGCAGATGAAGGCCGACATCCTGAATGTGCCGATTACCGCACTGAAAACGGTTGACGCGGGAACCGTAGGGTCCGCCATGCTGACCGGCATCGCCGCGGGGATTTTCAGGGACCTTCAGGATGCGGCACAGCACATGGTTGAGGAGACGGTGACGTATGTGCCGGACAGCGGAATGCACCGGAAATATATGGATATTTTCGAACGGTATGAAAAAGTCTACCGGGTGACAAGGGAATTGATGTAACATACAGTGATGCTTACAGGTGCACGGCTTCAAACCGCTGTTTTCACGGCGCCTGCCGGATGAACTGGAATGTTTTTCGAAAAATACATCAGCAATGGAAAGGAAACACAGGATGAATCCTTATATCGGACACTTATCCCAGATTTCGGGCATAGAGGAACACCGCCTTGTCGGCGGAAAAGGCGACGGAATGCGGATTTATGAGGTGACGAACGGAAAAGGCCTCGAGATGGTCGTTTCCCCGGACCGGAACTGCGATATCCCGCGCCTCCGGGTAAACGGCGTGAACCTTTCGTATATGAGTCCCTGCGGCTATGTCGCGCCGGCGTATTACGACAGCATCGGGACAAACTGGCTGCAGTCCTTTACCGCGGGATTTCTGACAACCTGCGGGCTGCAGGCGGTCGGTTCACCCTGTGAGGATCAGGGAGAAGTGCTCCCGCTGCACGGCTCCATCGCGAATATCCCGGCATTCCACAGCTATTATACGGAGGATGAAGAAACTTTCAGGATTCACAGTCTGACCCGGGACGAGGTGATCTTCGGGCGGAAGCTGACGCTTTGCCGCGAGATTGCGGTCTCGAAAGCGGAGAACTGCTTTACGATCACCGACACGATCGAAAACACCGGCGACCGGGAAGAACCGTTTGAAATCCTGTACCACATGAACATGGGTTATCCCCTTCTTGATGAAGACAGCATCATCACGATCCCCGCGGAGAAGGTGCTTCCCCGCGATGACCACGCGGCGGAGGATATCGAAAACTGGATGCATATGGAAAAGCCGCAGGCCGGATATCAGGAACGCTGTTATTATCATATTTTTTCGGATGACAAGGGGAAAGCGCAGATTTACCAGCCCAAGCTCGGACTCGGTCTCACGATTGAATTCGACGCAAAGGAGCTGGACGGCTTTGTCGAATGGAAAATGATGGGCGTGCGGGATTATGTGCTGGGCTTAGAGTGCGGCAACTGTTATCCGGACGGCCGGGATGTGATGCGAAAGTCCGGAATGCTGAAATTCCTGGCGCCTGGGGAGAAGAAAACCTATCAGGTAAAGATCAGCATCCAAAGCTGACCGGATTTGGAAGACCGTTCCCGCAGGGAGCGGTTTTTGCAGTATTGAAAAACGGGGATGTCCTGTGAGACGGGGAAGAAAAGAGGAGATGAAATGACACAGGAAAAGCTGGAAGAACTCCTGCGGGAGATGAGCCCTGAAGAAAAAGTATACCAGATGGTGCAGCTTCCGGGCGGGTTTTATCTTAATGATGCCAAACCGCCCGCTGTATCCGTTCGGTTACGGTCTTTCCTATACAGACTTTGAGTTCGGCAAGGTGATGCTTTCCCAGCCGGATTCCGGGAAAACTGACGGAATGCTTACAGTATCTGTGAAGGACCCGGATCCGGAGGACCGGGAAACCGTGCTGGCGAAAGCTTCCTGCCAGGTGAAAAACGCAGGAAAAGTTTTGGGTACGGCAATCCCGCAGCTCTATATCGGTGACGTAAGTTCTTCATTGCTTCGTCCGCTCAAAGAGCTTAAGGGATTCCG
>CACYBV010000321.1 GCA_902772745.1 uncultured Eubacteriales bacterium | reverse complement strand
CGCTGCGATTTCAAGAAGGCCGTAAAGCTTGTTTGTTGAGGTATAGCCGGCGATAAAATGGACGCCGAAGCCGTTCACAATGGACTGGACAAAGACTCCGCCGACGGAGATGATCAGGTTCATCACGGAAACGGGAAGACTGAGCTTCAAAAGCGCCCCGGACAGTTCTTTTGCGAGCCGGAGGTCACGGAGCCCGAAACGGAGTTCCTGATGCTTCCACATGCGGATCCCGCAGATCGTGCCCGCAAGAAGCTGCGAAAAAACCGTTGCCCCGGCCGCGCCTGCAATCCCCCAGCCGAAGACAAAGACCGTGAGCGCATCGAGACCGATATTGACAAGGGAAGCGGTGATCATGGCAAAGAGCGGTGTGCGGCTGTCGCCTTCCGCACGCAGCATCGAGGCGGTGAAATTATAGAAAGCTGCTGCGATAAAGCCGCCGAACAGGATTCTCGAATACAGTGACGACATAGGCCGCAGCTTTTCCGGCGCATTCATCAGCCTGAGAAAATGCGGAATACCAAGAACACCGACCGCCGTGAGAAGCACCGTCACAATCAGCATCAGCGCTGCTCCCTGCCCGACGATTTTCCGAAGAGACTGCAGGTCTCCCTCCCCGTACTTCTGCGAAACCATGATGGAGACACCCTGCGTAAAGCCGGACGCGACTGAGAAAATCAGCCAGTTCAGCCAGTCGACGATTCCCAGGGATGCCAGGGCATTCATGCCGACGCCCTGGCCGACGATTGCCGTATCCACAACGGTATACAGCTGCTGGAACATGCTTCCGAACATCAGCGGAAGCGCGAATAAAAGGAGTAGCTTTAAGGGCTGCCCCTCTGTCATATTCATGGTTCCGTCAGTTTTCTTTCCGCCCATTGCTTAAGCCTCGTAGGAGTTCATCATCTCCTGCATTGTTTCCTCCACCCTTTTCGAGAGGAAACGTTTTTCCGCCCGCGAAAGCCCCGAGACCTCGATCGGTTCTCCGAAAGTTATTATAATGGTGCTCGGCTTCATCCGCTTGTTGTTGCCCTCAAAAACCTCGCCCGTATTGTAGATCGCAACCGGAATGACCGGTGCGTCGGAACGCTCGGCAATCTTCAGGGATCCCGCATGGAAGGGCAGCATCGATGTCTTGCTGGAGAGATCCTTGTTTCTCGTGCCTTCCGGGAAAATACACATCGAGATGCCGTTCTTCACGTTTTCCGTCGCCTGCTGGATGGTTTTGACGCCTTCGCGGATGTCTTCCCGGTTCAGGAAAAGCCCGTGGAGTTTTCTGATCCAGATGTTGAAAATCGGAACATTCTTCAGCGAATCCTTCGCGACGAAGCCCGTACGGTTCCGGACCTGCGGATACATGCAGACAATATCGAAAATCGAACGGTGGTTGATCACGAAGACAGATGCGGAACCCTTAGGCGGAATATTTTCCTTTCCGCGTACTTCCACTTTCATTCCCGCGATAAAGAGTCCGAAGCGGGCAGCGTGCTGAATGCTGTGGAAAATCATATAGTCCGCTTTTTCCTGATTGAAGAAATGTACGATCCAAACCACAAACCAGAGGCCGAAGCCATAGATGGAATAGAATACCAGCATACCGAAAAACAGGATGGTTCTGAACATAGAGAATAAACTCCCGGAATCATTGTTGTAGGACAGAAATCATTATACTTCATCTGTCCGGAAAAGTCAAAGCTGAGTCTTGTTTTTTTGCGGAAAATAGAGTAAAATATATAAATCTATGAGTTTTTCATTATGAGGAGAAGAAATTATGGAAACATGCATCCCGATCAGGGACCTTTTCAAAGAAACAGGAAAATACGCAGGGCAGAAGATCCGCGTCGGCGGATGGGTCCGCTCGAACCGCGACAGTAAAAGCTTCGGCTTTCTTGTCGTGAGCGACGGTACGTTTTTCAGCCCGCTTCAGATTGTATACCATGATACGATGGATAATTTCCAGGAGATTGCAAAGGCCGGCGTCGGTGCGGCCGTGATCGCCGAGGGAGAACTCCTGCTGACGCCGGACGCGAAGCAGCCTTTCGAGCTGCAGGCGGATGCGGTATTGATCGAAGGCTCGAGCCCCTCGGATTATCCGCTGCAGAAAAAGCGCCACACGCTGGAGTATCTCCGGACGCTGACGCACCTTCGCCCGAGAACCAATACCTTCCAGGCGGTCTTCCGCGTGCGGTCCCTTGCGGCTTACGCGATTCACCGCTTCTTCCAGGAGCGTGACTTTGTCTACGTCCACACCCCGATCATTACCGGATCCGACTGCGAAGGCGCCGGCGAGATGTTCCAGGTGACAACGATGGACCTTCAGAACCTTCCGCTGACAGAGGAAGGAAAAGTGGACTATTCCGGGGACTTTTTCGGAAAATCCACGAACCTCACGGTTTCAGGACAGCTGAACGGTGAGACTTTTGCCTGCGCTTTCCGCAACATCTACACTTTTGGCCCGACCTTCCGCGCCGAGAACTCGAACACGACGCGTCATG
>CACYBV010000320.1 GCA_902772745.1 uncultured Eubacteriales bacterium | reverse complement strand
TGTTCTTCCTGCGTTGCTGCGCTGTTGCTGACCGGCTCAAAGCGCACCTTCCGGATAATAACCGGCACAAAGGTCGTATTTCCGCCGGAAAGGTACCGCGCAATATATCCGAGGCCAAAGTATGGCCGCGTTGCTGCCTTTGTAAATTCGATCCCGTCTCCGGTCTGTCCGGGCGCTGTCAGGCCCTCGATCAGAGCGGTCTTGTCGATGAGCAGCCCGTCAACGGTCAGAGTTACGGTCGCACCCGTGAAGGATCCCGGCTCGTTTTCCGCTTCGATGTTGTTTGCATAAAACGGATTATCATCTCCGACTTCCGGTTCGATCGAAACTTCGACACCGCGGGCCAGCTCCGCCGGCGTGCCATATGTGACGCCGGTGCCGGCAGTGAATGTATATGTCGCGACATACGGCTTCGAGAAGCCCGTGCACACTCTTCCTGCTGCTGCAGATGCCATTTTTTATTCCTCCTACATCATAATTTTTTTGATTTCCTGATCCACGACTTCCGCCATCTTTTTCTCGGCCTGTCCTTTCACTTTCCGGACAGCGCGGGAGACAAACGGGTTTTTCTTCCGGAAGGATGTGCCGCCCTCGACCGCTCTCGCGATCATGGCGTTCGGCTGTCCTCCCGTATATTTTCCGGAGATCTGTTTGTTGTATCCATGGAAGCCAGTCTTCACGTTGTAGAACGATCCGTCCTGTCTCATAGTTGCGATTCCGAATCCGTCCCGGAGGCCGTCTTTCTGTCTCTGTGTGATTCCGGTCGCTTTGTCGTCTTCCGAGTTCTTCCTGGCCTTTTCCACCGGAAGCGCTTCGATCTCCGCCTTTATTGCATCCGCCACGTTCTTCGCGCCCTCATAGACCGCTTTTCCTGCCGTGTGCGGCGATGCAAATTCCAGATTGACTAATTTCTGGATGTATCGGTCGATTCCGGTTCCGACTTTCATCTTTGCCATCAGATCAACCACCATTCCCATTCGAAGTGGATCGTGTGCGTCTCGTCTTCATAATCGACCATCTGCAACTTCCACCCGAAGTTCTCCAGGCTTTCAAAGTATCCCTGTATGCAGTCGACCGCCGGATCATATTCTGTTTTCGTGAAATAATCCGTTGTTCCGTGGATCTGCTGTTCTGCTTTTTTGTTGTTTACTTCGAGAGAGTCTTCTTCGCCGTCCTCCGCCCATATTGCAAAGGGCGGATTTATCTGCGGCCGGAAATAATGATAAACTTCCGCCGGCAGGTCCTCCGCTTCGATTGCTGCGGCAAGGCCGGCGCCGAATGTCTCGAGCTTATTCTGCAGCGACGTCATAGAATTGATCCATCCTTTCCAGCGTCAGGTCCGTGACCTTCAGTCCATCCTCGTCGAGGAGGTTTTGTGCCATCCGCACGATGTATTGACCGTCGTATCCGTCCGAATCCGTGACGACCGCGTGCATATTGATCCGCGCTTTCGGTTCTCTCCAGATCCTTGCGATCAGGTCGACCTGTTCCGATGCTCCTTTCGCCTGGTACTGTCTCGAGACGCCGATCGCCCGCTCTTCGAATTCGTGCACTGTCCCGTCTACCGGCCGGAGCACGTAGTCCGGCATTTTTCCGGACCGTGCTTCGTTCCTGTCTTCCAGACGGCAGAGTCTCACCCTCCCCGCGTCCTTCATGTTTTCGCCTCCATCTTCACTTTCATGAGATAGCTGTTGCGCGCATAGCGGAGCATGTCCGGCATGCGCTGCCTGTCGTCCGCTCTCTTCCGGTAAAAATAAGCGGCATACATGACGACGAGGTTCTGGTATTCCGGCGGATAATATCCGTTTTCTTCTTCCGGCTCCGGTATTCCTTCCCGCGTGAGGACTTCCTTCGCGGTCCGGATCAGCTGCCGGAGATATTCGTCCCGGATCGCGGTCGGGATCTCCAGATTCTGTTTTAGCTGCTGCAAAATGTCCATGATTTCATCCTTTTCAATGGGCCGCTGCCGCGGCCCTGGTTATACTTTCCGATCAGGTGTTCGCCGTGTCGGATGCGAACGACACCGCGTTCGCGAGCGGTGTGGTCCCGCCGATGCCGATCGCGACGAATGCTTCCGCGATTGCCGGCACGCCATCATATCTTGCGATACCTCTGAAGACCGTCTGGTCATTCAGGAAGCGGACGTGCTCGGACGACATGAATTTCGCGCCGGCGCGCTCCGCCATCAGATAGCAGTCAAAGAAGCCGGCGATGATGATGTTGTCCGGCATCCAGTTCAGCGTCTCGATCGCGCCTCCGACGATCGGCATGGAATTGTTGATTCCCGCCACGATCGCGCCGTTTGCGTTGACCGTCAGCGCTTCCGCCTGGATCTTTGTGAGCGTCGTCTCGTTCATGCACCAGACGCGCTGCTGGCCGGAGTAATTGCCCTTCGCCGCTCCGGATCCGATGATGATCTCTTTGAAGAGTTCCGCGCCTGTCTTCGATGCTGCGATGGTCTTGACGTTGCTTGTGTGCAGGTCTGCCCACGGACGCGCGTCCGTCGGATATGTCGCCGGCTCCGAAGTCTGGACCAGGCGGGTGATTACGCCGAGCGGCATCTTCGTGTCTGTGCCGTACAGGATCGCCTTGTCGACGGCTTTCGCGATTCCCTGCGCGAGCGCTTCGAGGAGTTCGTCCGCCAGATCGACGTCGTTGTCTTCGAGGACCGAGTTGCAGACCGCATAGTATCCGGCTACTTTCCAGCAGTCGACTTCCTGGTCGTAGAACGCGAGGGAGAGCTCGTTCAGGTTTCCGCACGCGTCGGTCCATACGGCTTCCGGGATCGTTCCTTCGACGGCCGTGTGGCCCTCTCCGCCGATCTTCTTCAGGTTGACGTACTTCAGGAGCTTGGAATAATAGGCGATCCGCTCCTTCACGAGGCCCATGAAAACGGGCGGGACGATCGCGGAGGCTCCGGTGATCGCTCTTTTCTCCTTGATGCAGGTCCTCACTTCGGCCAGGTATGCTTTGACGTCATCCTGGGCCATGATCGCGTCTCTTCTTTCAATCGTCATATTGCGGAAAAATCCGCGCGTTACCATTTCCGGCATTTTCGTTCTTTCCTTTCCCGGCTCCGGCGTTGCTTCCGGTGTCGTGTCCTGTTTTCTTTCTTCTTCTTCGAGATCCGCTTCGAGAGCTTCGATCTCTTCCTCGAGGTTCTTCACCTCTTCTTCATGCTCCGCTTTTTCCGTTTCGAACGTCTCGATCTCTTCTTCGACGGCAGCGCGTTCCTCGTCGGTTTCCGCTTCTGCGATCGCCGCTTCGATCTCCGCCTCGCGGGTCGTGAAGGTTTCCGTCTTCGCGCGCAGCGCTTCGAGGGCCTTCTGTTTGTCGCTCAGCTTCTTACGGAGCATTAATACCTTCAGCGCCATCTGTTTCTCCTTTCAGTCTTTTCGTCATCTTTGCGCGCCACGCATCTGCGGCCCGCTTTTTGATGGTTTCCGCTTCCGCCTTCCGCGCTTCGATTTCCGTCTCTTCATATGCCGGGAATGTGCAGACCGACACTTCCCAGAGCTTGACTTCCCTGATCTGCCACTGGATCGATCCGTCTTCAAAGAATTCGGTTTCTTCTCTTACGATGTCGAATCCGATCGAGCACTGTGTCACGTCTCCCCGCTCGACGCGCGCGTGGCAGTTCATCGCATCGGTGTCGTTCGGATTGACCACGATGGTTCCGAAGAGTCCGCGTTCGTCCTCTTTGAGCGTCAGGGTTCCGGCTTTGTTTCGGCCGATGACCAGCGTCGTGTCGTGATTGATCAGAGCCCGGATGTCGTCCTGTGCGACGGTGTTCCGGAATGCTCCCGGCAGGATCACTTCGGACAGCCCCGCCCCGATTTCATATCGGGAATTAAAGACTGCAAAGTATCCCTCTATAATCAAATTCCCGCCGTCCTCCCTTGTTTGGAAGGTCGCCGGGATTGATCGCATGATTCTTTTGTCAGGCATGTTTTCACTCCTTTTTATGTGGTTTCCGGGTCCGGATCCGGATCCGGCGTCGGTTCCGGTACGGCGACGATGACTTTGCTGTAAGCCGTTCCCTCTTCCGCTTCATATGTCCCGTTTTCCGTGACTTCCAGCGTTCCCGCATCGACCGGCGGGACTGCGACGGTCACGCTTTCATATGTCGACCCGTCCGGCGCTTTATATGCCCCGTTTTCCTCCACGGACAGCGCTTTCACATTTCCGAAGAAGTCATTTGCTTTTTCATAATTACTCATTCTTTTCATTCCTCCGTTTGTTTAAGTTTTTTCTGCGCGCCGGCCATATCCCACGGGATATAATTTTCCAGCACCCTGTATTCCTTCAGGCCCGCCGGCGGCATGTTCAGCCGGTCGCGCCATTCGTCACCGTTTATAAATCCGCGGTCCGATCCTGCGAGCAGGACGTCCGAGATCTGCCGGATGTCATAGTCGAGCAGGCTCCAAATATTGAACCGCAAATACCAGGAATCGGATAGGATCAGCTTCTTTGTCATCTCCTGGGCGAGGATCGTCACGATCGTCCGGATCTTCGTCTGGATGAAGTGATTCCATTCTTCCTTCTTGTATTCCCCGACACCCAGCAGGAATGGCGGGCATCCGATCAGGGCCGCGACCGTCTTCTTGTCGAGCTGCGTCGTCTGGTCGATCGCGAGGTCCTGTAGTGTGAGCGGTTTCACCTGCTGCACTTCGAGGAGGTCCGCCGGTACGATCCACGGCTCTCCGGGCTGCGATGGCTGCAGGTACTGATCCGCGAGCTTTTTCCGTCCCGCCGGCGTGCTGAATTCGTCTGTCAGGCCGTCCACGCGGACGATCAGAGACGGTTTCCATTCGCTTGAGAGGAATCCGTCTTTTGTGACCTGCGACTGCTTCAGGCTCCGCGCCAGCTGCATGAGCGGAATGTGGAGGCCGCTGCCTTTCCATAAATAGCTTCGGTCCGGGTTATAAACAAAATGCAGGACCGATTCCGGATCCCGTTCTTTTCCGTCGATCCTGACCTTATAATCTCTATACGGATTTTTCGCTTCCGGTGTAAAGCTCACCCGGTCCGCGGAGATCGGCTCGAGGCTTTCCAGGTATCCCTTCCGCGTGTGCGGAATTACGACGCTGTTTCCTTCTCCGTCGAGGAGGAGCGTTTTCACGATCGCCTGCATCCATGTCATCCGGGTCATGTTCGGCATCGGTTCGATGTCGATCTTCCGCGACAGCTCGTTTATGATCCGGACGTCTCCTTCGTCGGTGTTGCTCATGAGATGGATCGTCATCGACGCGATCAGCTCCGCGATCCGCTGCACGCCTGCCGCGATCTCCGGGCACTTATCCAGGCGGATGTATCCCGGTATACAGAATAAATCCTTCGCGGCGTCGGAAAGCAGAAAAGCGACGTTGCTTTTTGCTTTCGCCTCCGTCTCGTTCGTTCTTCGTTTGTATGATCTTCTTTTCGCCATTTATGTTTCTCCGAACCATGCCGCTGCTTTGCGGCGTTTTTCCTTGCTCTTGATCATCCGGATGCACGCGAAGACGGACGCGTCGAATAGGTCGATCAGCATGTCCGGCGCTATTTTTTCATATTGCACGGCGTCGTCCGTCTTTTCTGCTGCGCGGACGTTCGTGATGCAGTATTCATAGGCGCCGGAATGCAAATAATAGAGCTGTCCGTCTTTTGCTTTCTTCTCAATATGCCGGAAGCCCTGGGATTTCAAATAATAGAGCTGCGGCTGGTCTACGATTGCAAAGTGTGCCTGTTTCATCAGCGGGAAGTATTCTTCACCCGCAAATTTTTTATCATGCCCGACCTGCCGGATCTTGAATCCCATCGTCCGCATTTTTATAAACCAGTTCACGATGTCCGCGATGTTCACCGTCGGGGAGTTGCAAAGCGTGAGCCAGTCGTTCTCGGTCCATTCGAGGACCGGGATCTCTCCCTTCTCCGCCTTCAGGTCCGCGGTTGTCACCGGCGTGAAGGCGTGCGTGATGATGATGTCCGTGTTCTTGTATTCCC
>CACYBV010000319.1 GCA_902772745.1 uncultured Eubacteriales bacterium | reverse complement strand
CTCCATGGAAAAACTCGCGCGATGCCATCGAGCGGGCGGTAACAAAAACAAATGGAATTATTGTGGAGAAAGGAAAAGAAAAATGAAGAAGTTTTTCAAGGAATTCAAGGAATTCGCGCTGAAGGGCAACGTGATTGATCTTGCAATCGGCATGATTATCGGCGCCGCTTTCACCGCGATCGTCACCAGTCTTGTCAATGATGTGATCATGCCTCTGCTTTCGCTGATCACCGGCGGTTATCTGGATTTCAGTCATTTGGAAGTGAACATCAACGAGGTTACGATCAATTTCGGTACCCTCCTTACCGCGACGGTGACCTTTATCTGCATCGCGCTCGTGCTCTTCCTGATGATTAAGCTGATCAAGAAGGTTCAGAACATCCGGAAAAAAGAAGAGGAAGCCGCTCCGACTACAAAGAAGTGCCCCTTCTGCCAGTCTGAGATTCCGATCGATGCTACGCGCTGCCCGCACTGCACCAGCCAGCTTCCCAAGGAATAATCCTCTTTTCACAGTTTGTACGCAGATTTTTCACAAATTTGTCTTATGATTGTCAGCGGTAAGAGAATTTGGGGATGTACTGTCCATGTCAGAATGAAAGGAGCAAGACTATGGGTAAATTATCCGGTTATCTTTTCGGCGGTGTCGCACTCGGTGCATTTGCCGCAGCCGCCTATACTTTTGTAAAAAAATACAATGCAATCGAGCCGAAGCGCGCGCTTGCGGAAGGTGAAGGAGGCGAGGAGAGATCCTATTCCAGCCTGGACACCGACCGTATGAAAGAAGCGGCGAAGCAGACCGCTCAGAGCATCAAAAACAGCAGCGTTAAGGCCTGGGGTGTCGCAAAAGATTCCGCAAAAGCAGTCGGCGGCATCGTCAAGGACAACTACGGCGAAGAATTCAACGAAAAGAAACAGCACACGGTGGAACGCTTCAATTCCGCGAAAGAGAAGGCAACGGAGAAATTCGACGGCGTGAAAGAAAAAGCGACGGAGAAATTTGACGGCGTGAAGGAAAAAGCGACGGAGAAATTCGAAGAAAAACGCGAGCAGATCAAGGAAAAATTCGATGACTTCAAGGAAGATAACCCGGCTGTTTTCGAGAAAGTGGACAAGGCGAAAGAAGCTGTCCGCGGCGCTTTTGAAACCGTAAAGGAAAAGGTCGAAGGCGTTGTCAGAAAAGCAGAGGATGAGGCTCCCGAAGCAGAGGACGAAAGCGATGTTTTCGTAGATGAAGCCTGTGCGGCAGCGGAAGACGCCGTGGAAGCCGTATCGGAAGAAGCATCTGATTTCGTCGAAGATCAGAGCGATCACTACACTTCCCTGGAGGAAGCAGTGGAGAACAGCGAAGCTTTCGAAAATGTCGAGAAAGCGGCTGACGACTTCATCCAGAATATCTGATAAAAGGAAAACTTCCTGAAGATCAGTCAGACAGAGGGGGACGCTTCTCTTACGGACAGGCTTTTATGCGGAAAATGACGTTTTCGGTCTTTTCAGCGTATACAGTACGGTTCTGTAAGAGCAGTGTCCTCCTCTGTCAGATTATTACTGAGAAATCTTTACGGTCTTATGCGGCCCGTGTTCATTACTTGACGATTTTTTATTTGTAGGATATAATAAATCGGTTATAATATTTTGAAAGTGCGCGAAGCGCTTTCTGTTTTCCTCGGTATTATATGAGGAGGAGAATGACAATGAAAAAACCCAGGTTATTCTGTTTAAAATATATACTGACGATGCTGATGCTTCTTATGCTCCTGGTTCCGGCAGCGGCATTTGCAGCGGAAGATATTCCGGAAGAAAGTGTCGGAGAAGAGACCGCTGAACCGACAGAGGCACCCCAGGAACCGGAACGGTATCGGATTACCGTGATCGGGGGATCGGCCTATGACAATTCCGGCGCAGTTGTGACAGAGGCGGAAGCCGGTATGAGTCTTTTGGTCCGCTTTGATGCCGCATCTCTTCCGGATGCTTACCATAAACTTGTCGGATGGACGACCGGCGATCCCGAAATCGACGAGTACCTCCAGGGAAACAGTGACAATTTTATACAGATTACAATGCCGGGCCATGACCTTACTGTGACCGCCGTGATCGCTGCGGACGAGTCGGCGCTTGCCGAATCGGAATATGCATCGATCAGCGAATCCGAATCCGCCAGTATTGCAGAATCCGAGTCGATTGCCGCATCCATTTCAGAATCTGAATCAATTGCCGAGTCCGAATCCATCTCCGAGTCGGAATCCATCGAGGAAAGCAGCCGGCTTGCATCTCTCGAGGAGCAGTCCCGTCAGGCCAGCATCGCCCGGTCCGAAAAGGAAGCGGCGCGGATAGAAGTGGACGGCTACCTTATCTATGTCCATCTTACCGGAATCAATACGCCTTCCGGTTTCAAGCGCGCAAACGACAACAATACCTTCGGCATCCCGACGGAAAGTTTTTACAGTTCTAAGTTCCGGATCTATGCATATTACGCGGAAAAAGACGGGAACGCCAACTATTATGTCTATGATGAACTGCACGCTTCGCTGATTCCCTTTGTCTCCTTCAACGGGGACGACGGGAAAAGCTATATCGTTACTGCACCTCAGGATGAGAGCATGCTTCCGAAGGAAGTGATCGGAGAAACCAGGATCAGCCTGAGCATCCCGGGCTCGACGCAGTCCTCGGTTGTGCCCGGCTGGAATGTGGAAGACAGGGACGGAAAACTGGTTCCTCTGATGTATCTTGCCTGCAACGACAGTACCGGCATGAGAAGCTTTTTCGCATACGAGGAAACGGACGGCGGTATCCGGATGACACCGTTTGACGTGTTCCGGGAGAACCAGAAGAAAACAGAAGCGGAAAGTTCCGAATCTGAGACAGAAACATCCGAACAGACGGAAACCGAGCCTGAAACGGAAAGTATTGTCATGACTGTTTCCCCGTCGCCGGAAACCAGGGCGGCCGAAAATGCGAGGAGCTCGCTGCTTCATAATTATGTGCTCTGGATCGTTGTTTCGGCGCTGATCGTGATGCTCCTTATTGCGGCGGTGATCATTGTTGTTCAGATGAGCCGCAAACAGGACGCTGAGGAGCGGGAGATCGATTTCGAAGAGATACCCGAGGACGATGACCTTCTGGTACGGGATGAGGAATACCCCGATCAGGACCGCTTTGACACGGCCTATACACAGGAAGACAATGAACTCCGGCCTTTCGATTTCAGTTTTGAGGATGCCTTCCCGGAAGAGATGGGTCTCGGTCCGCAGAAAAACGAAAACAGTTTTTCTCGGGAAAAAGCGGAAGGCGAAGTCATCGATCCGGAGCCGTCGGATCCCGGTCAGATGATGAAAGCACAGGATCT
>CACYBV010000318.1 GCA_902772745.1 uncultured Eubacteriales bacterium | reverse complement strand
TTGCTTACTGCTGTATTACCCTTATGAGGTCCGTTCAGATATACGAGAGCGCTCGGATTAAGACTCTGATAAGCTCCGTTATATACCGCCTTTTCTGACTGCCAGTCAACTTCAATCAGGAGCGGCTCCACAATAAGAGTGCCGTTTTCAATGACAATATCAGTGAAAAGCGCCGTAACGTCTTCCCCGTCGGAATTGAAGATTGTATATGAAGTCACCACATTTTCCGACATTCCGGCATCTGTCTGGCTGCCCGATACTTCAGCAGCATATTCATATCCTTCCGGAAGTCCGGCCGCTGCGACCCTGCTGTCCGAAAGCGGCTCGCCGTCATATACCTTTTCGGCGGAAGCAGCGGTAAATGTTACTCTGTCAGAGATTACATGCGGTTCCGGTTCAGGCTCCGGCTCCGGTTCGGTTATAGTCAGCTTACCCAGTTTTTCCTCTGCAATTTTATAGTTTTTTTCGGAAACCGTTCCCCAGGAAATCGTATAAGTGTTAGCTGTACTGCCGATTTCTGTGATCGTTCCGGTTGCAGTAACAGTGACGATATTTATATCGTTCCCAATAAGCCCTGTGATTTCAGCTTCGGAATTCGTGAGCGGGCTGCCGTCATATACTTTTTCATCACTTCCGGTTGAAATGGTGATCTCCGCCGGTTCCACGGTCAGTGTTCCCGCTGCAGTTGAAATATTCGTGCAGCGTTCTGTCACATTCCTGCCGTCTGTATCGAAAACAGCGTAGGAAACAACCGTATTGGCGCTGCTTCCGGCATCGGTCTGACTGCCCAATACTTCTGCCGAATAACTGAATCCCGCAGGAAGTCCGGAAACAGTGACGGCGTGATTCGTCAGCGGTTCACTGTCGTATGTCTTTGAAGCAGAGGCAGCTGTAAAACGGATTTCATCCTTTATTTCAGTTATCTCCGGCTGAGGCGGCTCGGGGTCCGAACGCGGCGTAACCGTCAATGTACCGAGCTCCGCTTGAACAACATAGTTATTCGGATTGCTGCGTCCCCATTCGATCTCGCAGATATTGGGGCTTTCTCCGACTTCCGTACGGCTTCCGACAGCCCTGACGACAATGTCCGGAGAAATTACGGCAGGGACAAAACGGATTTCCTCCCCCATGAGATATCTGCTGCTGTAATCTGTAATCGCAGTATCCACTTGAATCTGTGCGCAGACACAATCATGCAGAAGATATTCCGCATCTTCCGCCGAAACCCGCAGGCCGTCCATGCTCACTTTTTCGGTTTCGTCGGGAGGCAGGTTTTCGATCAGTATCCGGATTTTTTCCGGATCCCACCCCGTCTCTTCACAGGCAGCGGGAAGGAGATCGGGATTATCGGCGTACAGCCGCAGAACAGGCTCCGGCAGTTCGTCCTCCGAAAGATTATCAATATTCAATTCCAGGCTGTGGCCTTCATTTTCCTCCTTCAGCGAAACTGTCAGCTTCTGGCCTGCCTTCAGATCTGTTTCTCTTGTCTCCCTGGTAAGCGGATTCGTCATATGTACATATACACACCCGCTTATGCAGCACAGCGGCATACTGCCAGATGCCGAGGGGATCACCATGGCTGTATTTTTCCAGGGCTTCTCTCCCGGAACATATCCGCCCGGAACGATTGTCTTCGCTTCGGCTTCTTCGCAGGTCAGCGGTTCTCCGTCATACTCTTTTTCGGCGCTTCCGGTCCAGACTGTAAGCGGCGCGGGATCAACTGTCAGCGTTCCGGGTACTAACGATATCTGTGTAAGATGAGACGTTATGTTCTCCCCAAACTGATTGCAGAAGGAATAATTACTGATATAATTATGGCCGCTTCCCGCATCAGTCTGGCTGCCTGATGCACTGACAGAAGCGCTGAATACGATAGGGAGTCCATAGATCAGGACATCGGAAGGCCGTGTAAGCGGTCTGCCGTCATAGAGCTTACTGGCGCTCTGTGCCACCAGGGTTACCGTACCTTCCCAGATCCAGTCTCCGTCTGCACGGTAACTTTCCCCGGAATCTTCCATCGCGTTGCGTATTCTTTCTTCTAATTCCTGGTTTGTATTGATCTGTTCTTCAACAAAACCGCGGATATCCTGCGTCAGAATCATCGCAGGATCAGCTGCTTCCTGCACCGCGCCGTTCAAAGAATCCAGGGTGAGTTTCTTTCCCGCTTCGACCGGAAGGGCATGAGCAGTTCCGGTTGCATCCTCATATGAAATCTGCGCCGTTCCTTCAAGGACTCCGAGCGTGGCTGTTCTCCCCCCTTCAGGACCTTCTGACGGCTGATCGCTGACAAATACAATCGTTCCGCGGATATCCACCGTCATGGCAGATGCGGTCACGAGAAGCTTTTCATTTTCTCTCAGCTTCTCCCGGACGTCCAGAAGCAGTTCGCCTTCCTGCAGCCTCAGTTCCGTATTCCGGCCTTCCTGTTCAAACAGCAGCCGGGTTCCTTCATCCAGTATGACCGTTTTTTCAGAATCCAGGCTGACAAAAGCCCTGCTGTATTCGCCGGTGCACAGGGTTTCTCCGCTGAGGATTGTCTCCCCCTTTTCAGCCGGCCGTTTTTTCCCGGAAGCATCTTCAATCTGCACCGTACCCAGACAGTCGATCATGCTGATCGGGCCTGCGGGAACATCGTCTTCCGGATCTGAAACAGGTTCTTCGCTTTCAGGAGTCTCCTCCTTTGTCTCTTCAGTTACGGATGTCGGTTCTTCGGCAATTTCTTCTGCCGTTGAAGACTCCAAAACAGTCTCTTCGGGAATACTCTCATCGCGGTTTTCTGTGCGCGAGCACGCGGCGGCAGCAGAAGCTGTCAGAATCACCGCAAGAATCACGGCAAAAGTCCGTATAACAAAGCTTTTTCTCATATGATCCCCCTCTCTGAACGGATCCTTGCTGCATTGATGACTTCTTTTTTCATCCTTGTTAAGACTGAACAAACCGCTTCTGTCATGCCTGCCTGTTTTCCGATATCTGTTGTGCATCAACAGGCTTTTTCAGACAGACTACACAAGAGGCATCCCTGCTCCGAAAAACCCCTGTACAAGTGTGCGGATTTGTCAGATTCTTTTTTAAATTATATCACAGGCTTA
>CACYBV010000317.1 GCA_902772745.1 uncultured Eubacteriales bacterium | reverse complement strand
TGTAAAACCTCCATGTGGTATTCTCGGGATTTTCCCTCCCACGATCGTATCTAATTTACTCTTCCACCGTAACGCCCATAGAGCGCGCAGTGCCGGCGATCATGCTCATGGCTGCCTCAAGGCTTGCCGCATTGAGATCGGGCATCTTGGTCTCGGCAATCATCTGAAGATCAGCCTTGGAAAGAACCGCGACTTTCTTCTTGTTGGGTTCACCGGATCCGGACTGGATCTTGCAGGCCTTCTTGATCATTACAGGCGCCGGGGGAGTCTTCAGGACGAAGCTGAAGCTCTTGTCAGCATAGACGGTGATGATAACGGGGATAATTGTGTCACCCTTGTCCATCGTCTTTGCGTTGAATTCTTTCGTAAACTGGACGATATTGACGCCCTTCTGGCCGAGTGCCGGTCCTACGGGCGGAGCCGGCGTCGCCTTGCCGGCGGGAATCTGCAACTTAATAAAACTGTCAATTTTCTTTGCCATTTTGGCACCTCCTAAAATGTGGTAACTAACGGGATGTCCCTCCCACTGCCGGTTCCCCGAAAACTTCCGGAGCCGGTGTTACTTCTTTTTGACCTCCGTAAACCCAAGTTCTACCGGAGTTTCGCGGCCGAACATGTCCACCATGATCGTAACCGTCTGACGCTGCTGGTTGATGGTGCTGATTGTGCCGACGGTATCCCGCCATGCACCGCTGATCGCGACGACTTCGTCTCCGACTTCGTAATCCACCACGATGTTCTTCTTTTCCCCGATGCCCATACTGAGCATTTCGTCTTCAGAAAGCGGAACCGGTTTGGATCCCGGTCCGACGAAGCCTGTCACGCCGCGGGTGTTTCTGACTACATACCAGGTTTCGTCATTCATGATCATATGAATGAGAACATAGCACGGAAACAGTTTGTGTTCGCTGGCTTTTTTGACTCCGTTCTTTACTTCGACGACCTGCTCGACAGGGATGGAGACCTCAAGAATCTGGTCCTGCAGATTGCGGTTCACGATGGTTTTCTCGATGTCCGCCTTGACTTTGTTCTCATACCCGGAATATGTATGAGCAACATACCATTTGGCCTCTTCCATGTCTCACCTCGTTCAGAAAATACTGCTGACAGTACTGACCAGCTGCATTGACAGCCAGTCCACCAAACGAATAAATCCGCACAGGATTGCAGAGATGATGACAACAACAAGCGTCTGCTTCAGCGTTGTCTCCGCAGTGGGCCACTGGACCTTGCGGGCTTCCGATTTCAGGCCTTTGAAGAAGCCTTTGATCTTGTCAAAGAAGCTCTTCTTCACTTTCTTATCAGCCATAATTCACCTCTTACTTCGTTTCCTTGTGCAAGGTATGTCTCTGACAGAATCTGCAGTATTTCTTCGTTTCCAGCCGCTCGGGATGGTTTTTCTTTTCCTTGGTCAGATTGTAATTACGCTGATGGCATTCTGTACATTCCAAAGTAATTCTAACGCGCACTTGATCCACCTCCATTTTATTTTGTGAACAGGCAACATTCACACGCCTTCCACAGGAAGACGCCATAATAATATATCACAGGAAGCTTCTGCAGTCAAGGAGAATTTCAATTTTTTTACAGCACTTTCATTGAAGGCTTCAGGACAGAAATGTGAGCCGGAGAATCCCGGAAGATTGACAAAAAATGCGGGGTTTCTCGGCTCACTGTTTTCGCCCGAATCGGCGGATCCGGATAAATGTTCCCTTTACTCCCGGGGCTGCTGGTCTTCCTGTGCGGGCTGCTGGTCTTCCTGAGGCTGTTCTCCCGCAGGCTGCTGCTCTTCCTGGGGTTGTTCTCCCTGGGGATTTTCTTCCCCGCCGGGCTGCTCTTCCCCAGGATTTTCTTCCTGCGGATTCTCTTCCCCGCCGGGCTGCTCTTCCTCAGGATTTTCTCCCTGCGGATTCTCTTCCCCGCCGGGCTGCTCTTCCTCAGGACTTTCCTGAGGATTCTCTTGGCTGCGGTCCCGGTCGCTCCGTTTGGGCGTTTCGCCGTCCATCTGTACCTGATAATCTTCCGCAGTCCAGGTCCAGGTAAGTTCCTCCGGATCAACGTTTTCCGGAAGCGGCGGAACCGAAGCCTCGCCGGAAAGTTCAAGATACCGGGCTTCGGCTTCCGGAATCCGCCCGTAACCCGGATAAAGGTTGCAGAGACACCAGTAACGGTGAAGCGCCTCCTCCTGATCGCCGGCAGCGTCATAAGCGGCCGCCGCCTGATAAAGCGCTTCCGCGCTGTCATGGCGCATCCGGTATGCCGTATCAAAAGTCAGTTTTGCCGAATCAAAATCTTCTTCATTATACTGCTCCGTGCCTTTTTCCATTATGCTGCTGAAGATTCCGTAATCAGCGGCAATATAGGAAAGGTCTATATAATTCTGCTTTTTTGCAGCGGAAAGCATTGTCGGATTAATTTTGAAAAAGGTCTGGACCGTCGCCGTATTGTCGAAGACCCGGGTGTACAGCCTTACAGCCTCACTGACGAGCGTCTGGTTCGCAACCCACTGCTGTTCCCATTCGACGGGTTCCACAACGTAGAAAGGCTTTTCCGCCTCGGATTCGGACTCGGATACGGCTTCTGATTCCGAAATCGATTCGGATTCCGAAACCGATACCGCCTCGGATTCGGACTCGGAAGCCTCCACCGAAGCATTTTCGCTCGCTTTTTCCATCGCACTGATTGTGCCCTGGAGATCCGAGATCACCGCTTCATAGGAACGCCGCTCTTCATCGGCCCCGGCCGTCTCCTTTTTTACCTTTCCCGGGACAATCACAAACCAGGCAATCGCAATTCCGATTGCCGCTCCGAGAATGATATAGAAAGCATTCACGAGATAAGATCCGAAATCACGGAAACGCACCGGAATGATCAGCTGTTCCCGGTCGTCTTCACCGACAATGCCGACATTCTTTGTGCCGCGCTCCGAAAGATTCGAAAGCTCCCTCATGTAATACAGCGCGGAAACATTTCCGCGGTCCACCTCCAGACAGCGCTGCAGGATTTTCCTGGCCTGGTCATACTTCCCGTCGTCGATATACAGAAGCGCAAGAAGTTCATATGCCTTGACCATATTCGAGTGGACGGATACGACTTTCTTCAGCTGGATCGTTGCAAGGTCCTTTGCGCCGTTTCTCGCATACTGCAGAGCCTGGTTGTATTTCTTGATGCCGTGGACTTCCGAATCCAGCTCGCGCATATTGCGGCGCATATTGTTGATAAAACGGTCGGCGATATTGGGGCCGGTGGTCATATTCTTGCTGATGACCCACTCCTTCAGCCCTTCCGCGGACTCGCCCATCGCATTTAAGACAAGCCCGAGAAGGTTCCGGGCCTGAATATTGCGCTTATACAGGTGCAGGCTTGCGCGCAGCGATTCGCGCGCCCCCGAAAGGTCGCGCACCTGGGCTTTCATCAGGCCTTCATTATAATAACGGTTGGATGCATATACGATTTTCTTGAAAGTCCGGATATCCGCCCCGCATTTGGTACAGATATTTTTCTGAAGATCGAGTGCGGCATTGCATCTGTAGCAGTTCATAAAACCTCCGCTTAACGGTCGCGGTATTCAGCCATCAGCTCGACCATCAGGTCGACCATATCCTTGTCGTCGTCTGAAAGAATCGCGTTCTCAGTGTCGCCGATCTCGAGACTCGGCTTGAATTTTTTTAATTCCTCTTCAAAATCGATCATGCGAATCTCCTGTTCCGCCGGAATTGCCGGCTTCAGTTTAACACAATGTGACAGTATATTATATCATGCAAACCATTAGGGCGCAAGTGTTTTGTCCCGATGCGAGAGGCATTTTCACGGTCAGTCCAGCATGCAGAGGATTGCCTTCTCATAAACGGAAAGCGCCTGTTTCCGGCACATTGGATCCTGAGAGGAAAAATGTTCGAGCATCACACCGCCGTTGATTTCAAGGACCATAAGATCCGCCCCGACGCGGATGATGTCGACCGAAGCGAATCCGGCGGGAACAGCCTCAAGCGCGCGCCGGGCAAGAGAATGAAGCTTCAACAGAAGCGCCTCATCTGTCTCGACAATGCCCTTTGCTCCCTGTCCGAGGTTATGCCGCCATTCGGAAAGTACCAAAACCCCGTTTTCGAAATGCGTCGCTCGCTCTTTCCGGATCGTGAGAAGCGGTTCGCCCCGAAGCATCACCACCCGGTATTCCGCATCGATCGGGTAATAGGGAGAAAGTGCCGCCGCATAGGAAAAACCCTGGATTTTTCTGAGGGTTTCTTCCGCTTCCCGAAGGTTTTCTATCAGGTAAACCCGGTTTCCGCCGGTACCGTAGTTGTCTTTCAGGACGAGTTTTCCGTCTTTTTTCAGGAGTTCTTCACACTGTGCAAGATATTCGCCGAGCGTTTCATCCAAAAGATGCAGTCCGAGCGCAAGGAAGCGGTGTTCTGCTGCCGGAATGCCCCGGTCCGAAAGCATCATAAAAGTCAGCGCTTTGTCTTTGCAGATTTCCTGCACCGAAGCCGGATTCAGTCCGAACTGGTAGCCTGTGATAAATGCGGTTTTCCCGTCTTTTTCCATGCGGTGCGCCCAGTTTCCGGAATAACTCTGAAGCAGGATCCGATGTTTTTCGCAGATTTCCCGCAGCATGCCGACAAAACTCGATACCTGTTCTCCCATCTGTCTTCTCTCCTGTCACTTTCCGTTTCTGCTGCGCTCCTGCAGCACTTCCGCAAGGCGGTTTTTCCGGCGGTTCTCCACTTCGGGAGCTTTCGCGACAATATCGCCCGCTCTTGTCAGCGCTTCTCTTGTGAGAAGCGGGCCGATAAGCTCGTAAACCAGAATCGCAAAAAGCGTAATATTACGGATCAGGTTTCCCTGTTCCCCCAGTTCCATCGCCATTGTGCACATTCCGAGCGCAACGCCGGCCTGAGGAAACAGGGTGATGCCAAGATACTTCTGTACTTTTTCCGGGCAGTGCGTCATCTTCGCGCTGATCCGGGCGCCGCTGTATTTGCCGATGCAGCGCATAAGGATGTAGACGACGCCGATCCCGACGATGAAGATATCCCGGAAGACGGAAAGCTCCAGCTGGGCGCCGCTGACAACAAAAAACAGCGCAAGAAGCGGCGAGGTCCATTTTTCGCTCGCCTTCATGATGTCCTCCGACAGCGGGCAGAGATTGCAGAATACCGTTCCGAGCATCATACAGGTGAGGAGCGAGGAAAAGCCGATCTTCACCGGGCCGGCGTCAAATTCAATCATCGAAAGCGCCGCAGTAAGAAAAACGGTCGCAATCGTCATGTTCAGACGGTTGGTATGCGAATTGAACAGCTTCTCGATCTGAGTCAGCAGAAAACCCATCAGGGTTCCGAGTCCGAGTGAGAGCACGATTTCGATCAGCGGATTCAGGATAATTGAGAGAAGCTGCGCCTCGCCTTCGACGATTGTCTTGCTGATCCCGAAAAGCACCGCGAATACCACCAGGCCGACTGCATCATCAAGGGCGACGATCGGCAGCAGGAGACTTGTCGTTTCACCCCGCGCCTTATACTCCCGGACGACCATGAGGGTCGCGGCCGGCGCGGTTGCTGTGGCAATGGCGCCGAGCGTCAGGCACTGCGGAAGACTCAGCCGGTCAGGCCAGATAAGATGAATGACAAAAAGCGCCGCAAAAACGATTATGGTTGCCGCGACAGCCTGGAAAACACCGATCACAAATGCCTGACGGCCGGTTTTTCTGAGATCGGACATCCGGAATTCCGAGCCGATTGAAAAGGCAATGAAGGCAAGCGCCACTTCCGAGATCAGAGAAAGTGCCTGTACGGAGTCTTTTGTTGTAAAACCGAGTCCCGGAACGCCGATTCTGCCGAGCACATAAGGTCCGATCAGCACGCCTGCAACAAGATAGGAAGTCACCGCAGGCAGACGAAGGGGTTTAAACACACGGGTCATCATCAAACCCGCAAGGATCGCAATTGAAAGTGCAAGCAAATGATTCATTTATTCTCCCGTGAAAAAGAAGCGGGCCGGGATTTTTCGGACCTCGCTTCTCCTTCTTTCTCAGCCATTTTCCGGCTGTAATAAATTGATTTTTCCGTTTATTTCTGAACTTTTCTGTAAACGACTGCGCAGCGGCTCGGCAGATAGGCTAAAAATCCGCTCCGCCCGTCATCTTCCGACAGTCTCTCAGCATGATAAAGAACCGCTTTGTCGATCCGTCCGTACCCGCCGAATTCCTTGTCGTCGGTACAGAGAACCACCTCGTACTCTCCTTCCTCCGGAGTCGGCACAAAATAGCCGGTGAAGGACTGGGTCGGATTGAGATTGAACGCAAACACATCTCCGCGTTTCTCATAAATCAGAATCTTGTCGCCCTCATGGACGTAGAGATTGTGCGCGTGATGCCCGAGAAGGTCGTCGCGTTTGCCGAGCGAAAGCATCGCCTTGTCAAAGTCCCCGAGGAAGGAATAGCGCAGATCCTTCCGATCCGCGAGAGACCACTGTCTGCGGCAGTAATGGTAGGACCATCCGTTGCCCTCTCTGGGGAAGTCAATCCATTCCGGATGGCCGAACTCATTGCCCATGAAGTTGAGATATCCGCTTCCCGCAAGCGAATAGGTCAGAAGCCGGATCATCTTATGCAGCGCCATACCGCGGTCGATTACAAGATTGTTCTTGCATACGCGGCCCATCGACCAGTACATCTCCTGGTCGCAGAGCCAGAACATGATCGTTTTGTCTCCGACCAGCGCCTGATCATGCGATTCACAGTAACCGATGACTTTTTCATGGGAACGGTGGCTTGTAAGTTCATACCAGATCTGCCAGAGGGACCAGTCTTCGTCACGGGTTTCCTTTAAGAGCTTGATCCACAGGT
>CACYBV010000316.1 GCA_902772745.1 uncultured Eubacteriales bacterium | reverse complement strand
TCTCGTACCGACGACGATTCTCGCGCAGCAGCATTACAATACTTTTGTGCAGCGGCTCCGGGATTTTCCGGTGCGCGTCGAGCTCCTGTCACGCTTTCGGACCGCTGAACAGCAGAAGGCATCCATCCGGGCACTCCGGCGGGGCGAAGCGGATATTGTGATCGGAACGCACCGCATTCTCAGCAAGGATGTTGAATTTAAGGATCTCGGGCTTCTCGTGATCGACGAGGAACAGCGTTTCGGTGTAAAGCACAAGGAGCAGATCAAGCAGCTCCGGAAGAACGTGGATGTTCTGACGCTGACGGCAACGCCGATCCCGAGGACACTCCATATGAGCATGATCGGCGTGCGGGACATGAGCGTGCTCTCTGAGGCGCCGACGGACAGGGTCGCGATTCAGACCTATGTCATGGAGTACGCCGAGGAACTGGTCAGGGAGGCGATCAACCGCGAACTTTCCCGCGGCGGACAGGTCTACTACGTCTACAACCGTGTGCAGGACATCGCCGATGTTGCGGCAAAAATCCAGGCGCTCGTTCCGGATGCGGTCGTATCTTACGCGCACGGAAAAATGTCCGAACGGGAGCTTGAGCGGCGGATGCTGTCCTTTATCGAGGGAGAAATCGATGTGCTGGTATCCACGACGATCATCGAAACCGGTCTCGATATCCCGAATGTGAATACGATCATCGTACATGATGCGGAGCGCTACGGACTCGCACAGCTGTATCAGCTTCGGGGCCGCGTCGGCCGCTCAAACCGTCAGGCCTATGCATTCATCATGTACAGGAAAAACCGCGTCATGACCGAGGAGGCGCAGAAACGGCTCGAGGCGATCCGCCAGTTTACGGAACTCGGCTCCGGTATCAAAATCGCGATGCAGGACCTGGAAATCCGCGGGGCAGGCGCTGTGCTCGGGAACGCGCAGTCGGGACATATGACCGAGGTCGGCTACGACCTTTACTGCAAGATGCTCGCCCAGGCCGTGAAAAAGGCCCGCGGGCTTCCGCAGGACACGGCGGATTTCGATACGCTTCTCGATATCCGGGAAGACGCCTATATTCCTTCAAACTATATCGGAAACGAAAGCCTGAAGCTGGAAATCTATAAGCGGATTTCGCTGATCCAGTCGGAAGAGGACAAGGAAGAACTCCTCGATGAACTTCTCGACCGCTTTGGAGAGCCCCCGCTCCCGGTGCAGAAACTTCTTACGGTCAGCACCCTGAAAAACCTTGCCCGTTCCGTCTATATATCTGAAGTAAAGGGCAATGAGATGGAGCTTATGTTCCGCTTTGTACCCTATGCGCGGGTAAAGACCGAAAATATTCCGGTGCTGATCGCCAACATGAAAGGCGCGATGCGTTTCCTGCCGGGCGAGACGCCGGGACTTCTGTGGCACCGGCTGAATCTCGCGGACGGAAAGCGAGAATCCGTGCTTGATGTGCTCGGTTCTCTGCTTTCCGAGATAAAAGAGTTGCTAATTTGAAAAGTTTGTGATAGAATCATAAAGTTAATATAGGGGATTCTGCATCAGTTCCCCAATGAGGAGGAGTTTATGAATAAACATTTCAGCAGAATTACGGCCGGTCTTGCGGCGCTGGTTCTCGGTCTTGCGGTGCTTGCAGGCTGCGGTTCCGCGCTGATGGCGAATGACCGGACAACGGCGGCGGTTCTTCAGGGCGACAAATATTCGCTTGAAGAGGCGAAGCTGTATATCTACGCGTCGCAGTATATGATCGAACAGGACTCGGAAGTCATCATTTCCTATATGTACCAGAGCTATGACGCATTCTGGGAATATGAACAGAACGGCCAGAGTTATTACGAGATGAACTTTATCGAAGGGCTGAACAAACTCTTCCAGACCAAACGGCTTGTAAAGAAGGCAGCCGCCGACGGGATTGAGCTCAGCGATGAAGAAAAGCAGAAGGTCGAGAATGCGATCGTGAAGTTTAAGGAAGAGGAGAAAAATGTCGTTGCGGCTTCCGGCTGCTCGGATGAACTTCTCCGCCAGTTTATCACGGAAAATGCGATCGCTCAGAAAACCTATCTCGCGATGATTGCGGATGTCGACACGAACTTTGACCAGGAAAGCTTCCGCAGAAAAAAAGTTGAGGGCATCTATGTTTCGGCCCTTACCGAAAAACCGCAGCAGGAAACGGAAAGCAGCGAGTCCGGCTCTGAGGAATCCCAGGAGGCAGCCGAGGCGGAAGCCTATACCGAAGAAGAACAGAAAGCTGCCCTCGGGGAAGCTGTAACCGTGATCCGCACAAGACTGAACGCAGGCGAAAGTGTACAGGATATCATAGACTCTTTCAAGGAAAGCGAAACCGTAAAAGCATATTCAACGGGATCGCTGAACCTGAGCGCGGAAGACGGTGCTGAAGAAGGCGCTGAACTCACTTCTTACCGTCAGTATGGCTGGACGCTTTCCACCGGCGAAGTCGGAGAGTTCGAAACCGCATCGTCGACAGGAACGACCACAACATATATTCTCCGATGCGTGAACGATGACGATCCGGATCTCCGGGCGGATGCGGAAAAGAGCGAACTTGCATCGAGAAAGACCGCTCTTTTCGGCGAACGTTATGCGGAACTTCTTAAACAGTATCCGAAATACCACGTTTACGACGATGTGGTCGGAACGATCAAGAAGGTCGTCCCGATGTATGAAAGCGAACTTATGAATCCGCAGGAGAGCGCTGCAGAGTAAAAGAAAAACGGTACAGGAAGGCGTACGAAAAGAGGGTTCTTGCCGTACGCCTTCCCTGTCAGGTTCAGCAGGAATGCCCGAAAAACAGGGCTTACGGAATCAGAGGTGTGTATGTATAACAAGGTGCCGACAGACCAGAAGTTTGTTGAGAGAGAGAAGAAAATCGAGAAGTTCTGGAAAGACAACGATATCTTCCAAAAGAGCGAGAAGGAGCGGGAAGGCTGTCCTGTTTATACTTTCTACGACGGCCCCCCGACCGCGAACGGAATGCCCCATATCGGACATGTGGAGACCCGTGCGATCAAGGATATGATCCCCCGCTACCGCACGATGAAAGGATATTATGTCAAGAGAAAGGCCGGCTGGGATACCCACGGCCTTCCCGTGGAGCTGGAGGTCGAAAAGCTTCTCGGCTTAAACGGCAAGGACCAGATCGAAGAATACGGCATGGAGCCCTTCATCGAAAAATGCAAGGAATCCGTCTGGAAATACAAGGGTCTGTGGGAGGATTTCTCCGGAACCGTCGGCTTCTGGGCTGATATGGACAACCCCTACGTCACCTACCACGACGACTATATCGAGTCCGAATGGTGGGCTTTGAAGGAGATCTGGAACAAGGGCCTTCTCTATAAGGGCTTCAAGATCGTGCCTTACTGCCCGAGATGCGGAACCCCGCTTTCGACGGCGGAGGTTTCCCAGGGCTATAAGACTGTGAAGGAACGCTCGGCGATCGCGCGTTTTAAGGTGAAAGGGCAGGAGAATACCTTTTTCCTTGTCTGGACGACGACGCCCTGGACGCTTCCGTCAAACGTCGCGCTCTGCGTGAACC
>CACYBV010000315.1 GCA_902772745.1 uncultured Eubacteriales bacterium | reverse complement strand
GAAATGTTCTGTTTACGAAGTGGCTGAACAGGTCGTCGAGTAATCCATAATAGAACATGGAGTGAAGGGGCCTCATTTGTGAGACCCCTTTATACTTTTATCATGAAAGTTGCGGGGTCCCTCGATTTTGCCCGGGATGACATCCATGTCCCCGTCAGGGACAGAGAATTATCTGTCATTTTTCGGGCGAAGCCGAAAGGCGAGTCGGGAAATCTCATAATCAAGGGTGTAATACTATGTTTGCAGATCATGCGAGAATCTTTATACGCTCCGGTAAAGGCGGCGACGGTCATGTCAGTTTCCGCCGCGAAAAATATGTCGCAAACGGCGGTCCGGACGGCGGTGACGGCGGACGGGGCGGAGATATCATTTTCCAGGTGGAAAAAGGCCTGAATACGCTCGGGGATTTCCGTCATCAGCGCAAATACCTCGCGCAGGACGGCGAACCCGGCGGTAAACGGCGGATGCACGGAGCGGACGGAGAGGATCTTGTGGTCCGCGTTCCGGAAGGCACGATTATCCGGGACGAAGCTTCCGGGAAAATCATCGCGGATATGTCCGGCAGCAACCTCCGACAGGTAATTCTGACCGGCGGGAAAGGCGGCGTCGGAAACATGCATTTTGCGACTTCCACGATGCAGATTCCGAAATATGCGAAGCCCGGCGGACCCGCAAAGGAACTCTGGGTCACGCTGGAACTTAAAGTCATCGCGGACGTCGGCCTGATCGGATTCCCGAATGTCGGAAAGTCCACACTGATCAGCGCGGTTTCAAACGCGCGTCCGAAAGTGGCGAATTATCATTTCACGACCCTGAACCCGGTGCTCGGCGTCGTGGATTTCGGTTCGGGCGAAGGATTTGTCATGGCAGATATTCCCGGGCTGATCGAAGGGGCTTCCCTCGGCGTCGGCCTCGGTCATGAATTTCTGCGCCATATCGACCGCTGCAAGCTTCTTCTGCATGTCGTGGATGCGGCGGGAACCGAAGGGCGCGACCCTCTGGACGATATCCGGAAAATTAACGAAGAACTCGGAAAATACGATCCGGAGCTTCTTGGTAAGCCGCAGATCATCGTAGCCAACAAGTGCGATGCCATCTACACGGAAGAAGGAGACGAGAATCCTGTTGACCGAATTCGCCGGGAATTTGAGTCGGAAAATCTGCCGGTTTTCGCGATTTCCGCCGTTACCGGAGAGGGCACGAAGGAACTTCTTTCCTGCATTCGGCAGAAGCTTTCCGAGCTTCCGCGCGAGATGAAAATTTACGAGCCGGAATTCGAATACGAGGTTGACTCGACCGCAAATCTCCCGTATACTGTAGAGCAGAATGAAAGCGGGGAATATGTAGTCGAAGGTCCCAGGATCGAAAAGATGCTCGGATATACAAATCTGGATTCCGAAAAAGGCTTCCAGTTCTTCCAGAAATTCCTGAAGGATGCGGGGATTCTCGCAGAACTCGAAAAGCTGGGGATCCAGGACGGCGATACGGTCCGGATGTACGGACACGCTTTTGATTATTACAGATAACGGAGAAAAAATATGCTTACCAGCAAACAGCGGGCGTACCTGAAATCACTCGCAATGAAACTCGATCCCGTCATCAACATCGGTAAAGACAGCATGACGCCCGGCGTGACCGACGCCGTGAACGAAGCGATCGAGGCCAATGAACTCATTAAAGTCGGTGTCCTGAAAAACTGCATGGACGATCCGCGGGAAATCGCGGAAATTCTTGCTGAACGCACCCGTTCGGAAGTCGTACAGATAATCGGCAAGAAAATTGTCCTTTACCGGCCGGCAAAGAAGAAAGAAGACCGAAAGATCGTGCTTCCGAAAGCGGCAAAAGCGGAATAAACAGGAGAAGAAGACTTGATTCAGCAGGAAAAATATCTCAGCATCAAAAAAGCTTTGAAAAAAGAGCTCGACAAGGAACGCTACCAGCATACCCTGTCGGTGGCTTTTACGGCCTGCACGCTCGCGATGCGCTGGGATGCGGATATGGATCTTGCATATCTTGCGGGACTTCTTCATGACTGCGCCAAGAACATTCCGGATGAGGACCGCGTGAAGCTCTGTGAAAAGTGGGGGCTTCCGGTGTCGAAAACCGAGCGGCGGAATCCGACGCTTCTGCATGCCAGGATGGGAGCTTACCTTGCGGGCGAAAAGTACGGGATTCGTGATCCCGAGGTACTTTCAGCTGTTGAGAACCATACGACCGGCCGGCCGGATATGGGCATATTGGAGAAGATTATCTTTGTTGCGGACTATATCGAACCGTATCGCACGAAAGCGGAAAATCTCCCGGAAATCCGAAAACTTGCCTATATCGATCTTGACCGGACAGTGCTGCGGATTGCGGAAGACACCTATAAATACCTGCTGCAAAAGTCCCCGGACGATATCGATCCGATGACGGAAGAGGTCTTCCACTGGTATCATCGCCTGACGGAAAAGAAAAAACAGGAGCCGGAGTCGGACGCACGGTAAGGATTCATAAGCTGCTTCTGATGAAGGGTGTCCGGCAGTAAAAAACAAAAACGGAGAATGATGCATGAATGAAACACGTGAACTGGTAAAGCTTGCTTACAACGCTTTGGATGAAAAGAAGGCTTCCGATATCCATGTGCTGGATATCACCGGGGTCAGCGTCATCGCGGATTACTTTATCATCGCCAGCGGCGAGAATGAGCGTCAGGTTGAAGCGCTTTCAGATGCGGTTGACGAGGCGCTCGGGAAAGCCGGCTACGAACGCCGCGCGATCGAAGGCTACAGCACAAAACGATGGATCCTCCTCGATTACAACGATGTGATTATTCACATTTTCAACAGGGAAGACCGTCTGTTCTACGATCTGGAGCGCATCTGGCGCGACGGCAAACGCGTGGATATGAAGGAATTCTGAGATGGCGGTCTATAAGAACGGAAAAAAGAAAAGCCCGGAAAAAGAGAAGGGCTATTATATGACTCACCGCTCGGAGGAGGTTTTCGTCTGCAGAAACTGCGGAAGGGAAGTGCATCCGGAAAATGCCGGAACCGGCCACCGGAACCACTGTCCGAACTGCCTCTCAAGCGTGCATCTCGATACGGTTCCGGGTGACCGGGACGCAGAATGCGGAGGGCTCATGGATCCGATCGCGGTCTGGGTCCGGAAAGACGGCGAGTGGGCGCTGATTCACCGATGCCGTCTCTGCGGGACCTTAAGCTCCAACCGGATCGCTGCGGATGACAATCCGCTCAGGCTGATGTCGATTGCGATGAAGCCTATTGCAAATCCGCCTTTCCCGATCGAAAGGCTTAGCGAGATGATGCGGGCGATGGGCATGGACTGCGAAAGCGAAAGCTTCGGAGGAGAGCAGTTTGACGGAAAGAAAGATTGAAACTCCGCGTCTTATCCTGTCCCATTGGACAGAAGCGGACGCCGAAGAAGAGTTCGAACTTGCAAAAGATCCTTATATCGGAAAAATGTGCGGCGGCTGGCATGCACCCGAAGATCCGGAACAGGCGCGTGAGACCATCCGTACGGTCCTGATGAAGGAAGAATGCTATCAGATTCGCCTGAAAGAAAGCGGCGAGCTTCTCGGGTGCTGTGAAATCATGCATCAGTCAAGACACGGATCGCCGCAGGATTTGGAAATCGGCTACTGGATCGGCCGGCCCTACTGGGGAAACGGCTATGCGCCGGAAGCGGTCAAAGCGCTCGTTCGGCGGGCATTTGAAGACCTGGATGCCGACAGGGTCTGGTGCAGCTGCTATGACAGCAATATGCAGTCCAGACGAGTAATCGAAAAGTGCGGTTTTTCCTATCATCACAGCAACGAAAATCTTTTCTCGGAAAACCTGAATTCAAAAAACTTTAACGATCTGGTATATGTCATGAATTACCGGGACTGGGCTGAAAAGAACTGAGGACATATCGGGACTGCCCCTCCGGTCTGAAAACATCTGCCGCAAGAGAAATCTGCAGCTGTTTCCCTGGCGGAAGATGTATTCAGACCGGAGGGGCAGTCCCCCTTTGGATTCGAATCAGCCGGAGTACCTGTCTTCGATGCGCCGTTAAGAAAACTCTTCGCGGATTTTCGCACCGAGGTCTTTTTTTCCGATGTCGGCTGCAATCGAAAGAACAGCGGCGAGTGTATCCGCATCCGCCGACCCGTGTCCCTTGACGATCGGTGTATTGGCACCGAGAAGCACCGCGCCTCCGGAAGAGTTGTAATCGTAGTTCAGATAGACTTCCCGGAGCGCTTTCAGCATTTCGGTGCGTGCCGGCTCCGAAAGCTTCTCCGCAGTTTTTTTGGCGTGGCTGACAGCGGATTTCGCCGCGCCTTCCATGGTTTTCAGGAGAATATTTCCGGCAAAACCTTCGCAGACAAGAACCTGCGCGTCACACTTCAGGACATCCGTACCTTCAACATTGCCGATAAAATTCAGCCCCGGAGTTTTCCGGAAAAGCTGATTTGCTTTTTTGACAAGCTCATTTCCCTTGCTGTCCTCGGAGCCGTTCGAGAGAAGTGCGATCCGGGGATTTTCCATGCCCCTGGACTGCATATAAACCTTCCCCATCCGGGCGAAAGTCAGAAGCTTATCCTCACCGCAGTCAATATTCGCACCGCAGTCGGAGATGCAGAGCCTTGTGCCGTCATCCTTGATGATTTCGCACAAAAGCACCGGCGTGACATGCGGGATGCGGCCGAGTACCATGATTGCAGAAACAAAAAGCGCACCCGTGGGACCACAGGACACGAAGCAGCTGATCGAAGGATCGGACTTGCAGAGCGCAATTCCTTTCATCAGCGAGGATTCCGGTTTTTTACGGATCACATCGGCCGGATTGTCATGGTTTGTGACGGTGTCCGGAGAATCGATGATTTCATACTGCTCCCGGGGAAGATGGTTCCTGATGAGAAATCCCTCGATAAGCGTCCGGTCTCCGAGAAGATAGCAGAAAAGTCCGGGATCCTGAGAAAGAACCCGGACAACGCCCGGAAGAAGCTCTTCCTGGCTGCGGTCCGCACCTTTCAGGTCAACAGCAAGCTTTATCATACCAGTAAAACTCCTTTAACAGAATGAGACGGTTTTAAAACACCGCAGGACGGAAGAGGGAGCGTACACGCCCGAGGATTTCGACCTGATCGACAATGATCGGATCCATTGAATCGTTCTCAGGCTGCAGGCGGTAATGGCCGTCCTCCCTGTAGTAGGTTTTGACCGTGGCGCCGTCATCGATCATGGCAACGACGATTTCACCGTTTCTCGCGGTGTTCTGCGACTCGACGATCAGGATATCATGCTCAAAGATTCCTGCATTAATCATGCTGTTTCCATGAACCTCGAGGCCGAAAATGTCATTTGCCGTCTTGGGAAGATAGTCGGCGGGAATCGGGAAATAGGAACTGATGTTTTCCTCGGCGAGGATCGGCTCCCCGGCAGCGACGCGCCCGACAACAGGAATCGGAACGGTTTCCGTACGCACCATCTGGAAGCTTTCGTCGAGAATCTCGATCGCACGCGGCTTTGTGGGGTCGCGGCGGATATAGCCGTTTTTCTCAAGGGAGTTCAGGTGAGCATGAACAGAAGAGGTCGAGCTTAAGTGCACGGCCTTGCAGATCTCACGTACCGAAGGCGGATAGCCTTTCCTGAGGCATTCCGATTCCATGTATTTCAGAATTTCAAGCTGTTTGTCGGTGATGTTTCCGTTACCCATAGCGGTTCTCCTGTTTCTTTGTCTGAATCCGGGCCGAACAGTATTTCCGGCCGCAAAACAATAATAAACGCGGAGATTCCTGTCTCCGCGTTTATTATAGCACAGTATTCCGAAAAAAGCAAACAAAAGTTCGGAAAGTATGTTCGATTTCCGGCTTTTTCCCGAACAGGTTTACACAACAGTCCGGCCCGTTGTTTTTCTTTTCCCTGAAGCGGATTACGGAAGTCTTCCGACAGTGTAGCCTCTTTCCCAGAGCCAGGGAACGATATTCTGTATCACCTCAACGGACGCACGGTTCGTGGTGTGCAGGGAATAGATGCAGCCCGGATGCGTCTGGTACTGCAGCGACATTAAAAGGTTGTTGACATCGATGTCCCTGTAGTGATCGTAGTCCACATAGTTTGCGCTGTAGAAGACCACCTGGTAGCCCATCTTCACAACAGCCGCAACGGCCTGCTCGGTATAGACATCATAGCTGAAATAGAACTTCCGCATATTGTAACTGCAGGTTTCCTGCATGAAGGTGTGGAAAGCATAGATGTCTTCACACATAGCTTCAAGTCCGAGCTTGACAAGACCGCCGTCCGGAAGCGAGTTGCCGATCGAACCGATTTCATGACCTTCCTGGATCATGCGCTGTACAAGGCCGAGATTGTGTTCGACATAAGGCCTGTCCGTGAGAAAAAGCGCTTTGACATTAAGATTAGCGAGGATGTTGAGAAGGTCCTCCGTGTTCGGCGCGAATTCATTGGTCAGGATAAAGGTCAGGTATACGGTAGGCTGTTCGGTTTCCGGCCCGAAAATCAATACATTTCCGATGGAAGAATTCAAAAGCTGGTCGCGCGTCACGCAGGACTTTGCACGATTCTGTTCATCGCGGTCGCTTTCTCCGGTATAGAAACCCTGTTCGGCATCGGAATAATTCGCCCTTATATCCGCGATTTCCTCTGCCGACAGCGCATGAACTGCGACAGCCGGCACCGGCGGTTCGGTTTCCGGAGGCGTATCAGAGCTCTGCTGATCATTGCCCGGGGTATCTTCGGAAGAAGGCTCCGATCCGCTCTCCGCGGGCGTTTCCGAACTCTGAGGTGTTTCCGGTCCGCTCTCTGAAGCCTCCGAACCCTGGGGCGCTTCCGACCCGCTCTCCGCGGGCGCTTCCGATCCCTGAGGCGCCTGATCCGTTTCGGCCTGTCTGCTTTCTGTCCGGGATGCATTCTCGTCCGGTTCGGCGGGGTCCGTTACGGCTGCGGCGGCTTCGGTTTCCGGCACTTCGCTTTTTTTCGTACCGGTCATTTTGGAGATGCCGATCCCGGCGAGTACCGTAAGCGCTGCGGCAAAAACAAAAACGCCGCCCGTGATCAGCCATTTTTTCTTAAGATCATTCATAAAGGAAGGCCTCCTTTTTTCATACCGCTTTATTGTAACCGATTGCGGCCGGATTGTCAAATCCTATGCGTCAGGAAATCCGTTCGATCCCGCTGATGTCGGGGCTCGCAATCAGGGAATAATTCGTGTAGTAAACAACATATCCGGGTTTTGCCCCGGCCGGTTTTTTTACTTCTTTTTTACGGACATAATCGATCTCAACTTTTTCAGCGTCCCTTCCGGCGGAATAGTATGCGGCCAGAGCGCCGCCTTCCTCATAGGTGCGGTCCGGGACTTCCTTCCCTCCGGTGCGGATAATCACATGCGATCCGGGCATCTTCTTGGCATGCATGAAAATATCCGCGCCTTCGGCAATCCGCATGGTCAGACGGTCGTTCTGCAGGTTGTTCTTCCCGACCAGGATTTCAAACCCGTCGGAAGAGCGGTAACGGTATGGCTCGGAGACGATTTTCTCCTTTCGGCCTTTTTTCTGTCCGTCCCGCTTTACGTATCCCTGGGAAGCCATTTCCTCACGGATCTCAGAAAGCGTATTCTGGTCCGTACACTGATCGATGGAAAGCAGGATTTCCTGAAGGTGCAGAAGTTCCGCTTCGGTTTCCGGAATCAGCGTGGAAAGCGCCTCGGCTGTGCGTTTCAGCTTTCCGTAGCGTTCGAAATACTTTCTGGCATTGTCCGCGACGGAAAGATCCGGATCCGTCGGAATCACAATATCTTCCCCCGTGTAGTAATTCTGTGCGGTGACGGATTTCCTTCCGGTCGGAAGCGAAAAAGACCAGGCATTCAAAAGTTCGCCGAAAAGTTTCAGCTTTTCCGTCTTTTCCGTATCCTTAAGCTGCCTTTGCTGCAGGTCGAGCTTCCGGCTGTTCCGGTCGATCAGCGTCTGGACGACCTTCCTGAGATCTGCCGAACGCTGACGCATATTGACGGCGGTATTCTTCTCGGACAAATAGTGCCGGAGCATCTCGCTCGGGGAATCGAACGCTGTCACCAGAACGCCTCTGTCTTCACGGTTTTCATAACTGGGAAGCCCCATCGCGGAATAGGAAACCGGTATGCCTTTTTCGTATGCGACAGAAGGAGAGAAGCAGCCCTGTGCGATCCGTTCCTTCCAGGCCGCGGTTTTTTCCGAAAAGCAGTCCTTCTCCGGACCGGACAGTTCGGAAATGAATTTAGATCCGTCAAAACCGGCTTCGTATACAAACTCGGAGGCGGACTGGACCGAGATTCCCGTATAGTGCCTGGAAAGCGCTTCCGGAAGGGTGTCGGATGCCAAAAGCGCGGAGGCAAAATCCTCCCGGGACTCTGAAAGCAGATCCCTTTTGCCCTGTGTTTCCGGGATGAACCAGGGCTTTCCCGGAAGTACGGTCCGGACCGAACTCAGCGTCGGCGGAACCCGCCGTATTGCGTCCAGGATCATATAATCCCGGTCCGTCAGGATAATGTTGCTGTATTTTCCCATGAGTTCGACCAGAAGATGCTTCTCGCAGATGTCCCCCATTTCGTCCGGAGATTCGAACAGGAAATCAAGAACCCGTTCGAGTCCGGGCTGCGAAACCTCAACCAGCCTTCCTGATCCGATATGCTTTCGAAGGAGCATCGTAAAGCCCGGCGCAGTCATCGGACTCTGGCGGTTTTCGTCCGTCAGGTAAACAAAAGGCAGCGAAGCGGAACCCGACATCAGAAGCCGGATATTTCCCTTCGGTGTTTTGAAAGTAATAAGAAGCTCCTCCTTTTCAGGCTGGGCGATTTTCTGGACACGGGCATCCGCAAGTGTATCCTGAAGCTCTTTTTGAAGCGCGCGGACTAGAATTCCGTCAAAAGCCATGATGTATTCTCCCTTCTACAAGTGTGGATTTTACACCATTTTCCGACTGAATTCAACCGGTTTTATCTGTAAATCAGCTGCGGCAGGGGACTTCCCGCGGCTGTTTGTTTTCCTGTTTTACAGGTAACTTATCCTTACCAATTCCGTAACAATTCTGTAAAAAATAAATTGACAAACCCGGGCCGGCGTTTTATAATAGCGCAGGAATGAAAAAGCGGGTGTTTTGTTCATAAACTCATCAAAAGAAAGGACAACCGATATGGGAAAATATTTCGGTACAGACGGATTCCGCGGAAAAGCAGGAAAAGACCTGACTGCATGGCATGCATTCATGACCGGCCGTTTCCTGGGCTGGTACTATAAAAAACAGCATAACGGCGAACCGGCCCGGATCGTCATCGGAAAGGATACGCGCCGCTCTTCCTACATGTATGAAAATGCTCTGGCTGCAGGAATCACTTCATCAGGAACAGATGTTTATCTTCTCCATGTCACAACGACCCCCTGTGTCAGCTATATCACCCGGTCTGAAGGATTTGACTGCGGCGTGATGATCTCCGCCAGCCACAATCCCTACTACGACAACGGCATCAAGCTGATGAATGCAAACGGCGAAAAGATGGATGACGACCTTCAGAATGAAGTCGAGAAATATATCGACGG
>CACYBV010000314.1 GCA_902772745.1 uncultured Eubacteriales bacterium | reverse complement strand
GCCGGGAAGTAGGAGAAGAAGTCGTTCATGAGAGAACGTACGCCGTGCGCGCCTGCACCTGCGCCGACATAGATCGGAGCGAGTTCGCCTTCGGCAACGCTGGCTTTCAGGGCATCACGGATTTCTTCTTCGGAGAACTCTTCACCTTCAAAATAACGCTCCATAAATTCTTCGGAGGTCTCGGCGACCGCTTCCATCAGCGAATCATGGCAGCTCTCGTAACCCGCCTGTGCGGATTCCGGAATTGCGATCTCCTCAAATTTACCGGCGTCGAGGAATTTGTATCCCTTGTCCTCGATAACGTCCACATAGCCGACAAGCTTGTCGCCTTCCTTGATCGGCTCGACAACGGGCGCAACCTTGGAACCGAATTTATCCTTCAGGTCATCGACGATCTGCTCGAAGTCCACATCCGGAACATCCATGCCGGTCACAAAGATCAGGCGCGGGGTGTGGTATTTCTCGCAAAGCTCCCATGCCTTGATCGCGCCGGTCTGCACGCCGCCTTTGCCGGAAACGACGATCACCGCGCCGTCCGCAGCCGACAGGCCCTGCTCCGCCTCGCCGACGAAGTCAAAATATCCGGGCGCGTCCAGGACGTTGATTTTCTTTTTATTCCATTCGATCGGAATGACCGAAAGGCCCATGGAAAAGCCGCGCTTCTGCTCTTCCTTGTCGAAGTCACTGATCGTATTGCCGTTTGTGACGGTTCCCATGCGGTTCACAAGTCCGCCGAGGAAAGCCATGCTCTCCGCAAGCGTTGTCTTGCCGCTGCTGCCGTGTCCGAGAAGCACGACGTTTCTGATGTCCTCTGTCTTGTAGACGTTCATTTAGTTTCCTCACTTTCCTGTATAAATACCCTGATTTCCGGGTTAAAAACGCTTCACGGGCGCACTAGTCCCCTGAACAGGCATTATTTGTTATAGTGTAGCACAGATGGCCGGAGATTTCAATCAATAATCACGGATGAAGCCGAACTTTTTCAGGTTCAGCGCTTCCTTTCCTGCATCTTCCGCAGTTCATCCACGCTGAAAACGTATTTTTTGCTGCAGAAATGGCAGACGACCTCGACTTCCTTCCCTTCGTCAATCATCTCCTGAAGCTCCTCTTTAGGCAGGCTTTCGATCATGCCTTCAGTCTTTTCCCGGCTGCAGCTGCAGGTGAACGCGACCGGCGAAGTGTCGAGAATTTCCGGTGAAAGACCGCCGAGAATCAGATCGACCAGGGTCTCCGGCGTATAGCCTTCCGACAGCAGGGAGGTGACGGACGTGACTTTCGAAATCCCCGCTTCCACCGCGGAAACCGTCTCTTCCGAAGCCCCGGGCATCATCTGCACGATAAAGCCGCCCGCGGTCGAGACCGTATTGTCGCGGTTCATCAGGACGCCGAGTCCGACGGATGAGGGTGTCTGCTCTGATGTGGCAAAATAGTATGTCAGATCCTCCGCGATTTCCGAAGTGACAAGGATGGTCTGGCCGACATAGGGTTCCTTCAGACCGACGTCGCGGATCACGGAGAGCACCCCGAGGTCGAGAGCACCGCCGACATTCAGTTTTCCTTTGTCGTTCGGGGGAAGGATCACGTCGGGAACTTTCACATAACCTTTGACATGGCCTGCGCAGTCCGCCGTAACGGTCAGGCCTTTTATGGGGCCGTCGCAGTCGATTTTGAGGGTCAGAAGATCCTCTTCGGATTTCATCATCGCCCCCATCATCGCCCCGGCTGTAAGAAGCCGGCCTAAAGCCGCCGTGCAGATCGGGCTCAGGTTGTGCGCCGATCTCGCATATTCCACCGTGTCTCTTGTAAAAGCCGCAAAGAAACGCACCTGCCCTTCTGCCGCCGTTCCCCTGATCATGTAATCTGACATATCTCCTCCTTCAGCACCCCCGGGATATCCGTTTTCCGGCACTCCCGCAGCACCACACAGATCCGTTCGCAGGATTCGTCGCCGTCCTCAAATTCCACATCTGTAAATGCCCGGTATGCCCCGACAAACTCCAGCCCGGCCAGATCTGCCATTTTCCGGATCTCCAAAACGCTGTACGCCCGCTGCTCGTGGAGCTCCGTAAAGCGTTCGAACCTTCCGTCCCCGCATTCTTCAAATACCGTGAGGAAAGCGCTGTTCTGTTTCTCTTCTTCGTCATAGTCGTTTTCCAGGATATAGGCGGCATGTTCCTCCGACGCGCCGCTTGTGGAATTCCCAAGCACGTCCCGGAAAAAATGTTCCGTTTTCAGGTCGAATACAAAGACGCCGCCCGGATCGAGGTAGTTATTGACAAGTCTCAGAACCGTGAGAAAATCCATAGGATCCGTCAGGTAATTCATCGAGTCGCAGACCGACACAAAGGCCCGCATCGTTCCGTAAAGTTCCATTTCCCGCATGTCCTGCAGCAGATAGAGAATCGGCAGGCCGGATTCTTCCCGCTTCTCCAGCGCCCGCTGAAGCATCGAATCGGAGCTGTCGATCCCGGTCATGTCGTAGCCCCTTTCTGCCAAAAGCTCCGTCATCGTTCCGGTCCCGCAGCCGAGTTCGCACACGAGCCCGTCCCGGATCCCGTGCTCACGAAGAAGACCGGTGATCCGTTCACACCAGTCTTCATAGGGTATTTCCTCCATCAGGAGGTCGTAAACCTCCGAAAAACGACCGTATTCTTCCATGAGGATTATTGTAGCACAAATCAGAGATTTTGAGAAGAGGCTATTCTGTCATCGCGGTGCGGCTGGGAAGTTATCCCGAGCAGGCTCGCGGTGTCCATGAGGAAGGAGTTTTCAAAGCCCGGGATAAATCTCTTCGCGAAGCGGAACAGGATGTGGCAGTGGCGCCGAAGCTCCGCCATCGTCTCCGAAACCTCCTTTTCCGAATCGCCCCGAAACTGCGGTTTTGTCGTCGAATTCACCAGCACATGCGAAGGATCCGGCTGACTGAGGAAGAGGATTCCCCTTCTTAAAAGCACTTCCTGCTCTTCTTCGGTAAAAGCATCCGGGTACTGTGCGCAGCGCGTACGGATCAGTCTGACAAAGTCCGCCATATGCGCATAAATCTGGCTGCTGATATTCTGTCTGCACTGCTCTGCATCCATGATGTGGCGCTTATAGGTCGTATACACGTGCTCAAAAAGCTCCGGGTTCTGTTCCTCGTACCGGAACAGTTCTTCAAGGTCGCAGTTTCCGATCCGGAACATCAAAGTCGGCGAGGAAGAATAATTCACTCCGCCCTCCGTCCAGAGACGACACAAGGACTGCCTGAATCTCCCCGCTTTCCTGTACGACGCCCGAAACGACGGTTCCGAAATCACAGGAACTTCGTGGCCTTTTACCGTAATGGTTTTCATATTGATGTCCTCCCGGGAGATTTACTGTTTCCAGCATAGCGCATTCTTCATAAAAAAGCAACATAAGCCCGGCATTTCTTGACATTCAGGGGAATTTCGCGTATACTTTCTGCAGAGTTTTTGCTCCTGATTATATTCCGGGTATCGGAAAATGCTGGAGTCAGCCGGAGGCGCATATGGGAGAATCCGTCCGGGAAGTCCGGATCAGCAAATTCACAAAAGAATATCTGCGTCTTTCGCACTACGGCGACCCGGAGCGGATTATCGAGAGCGCGGCGGCGGAGTACGCCGACAAATGCATTCTCGAAAATACGGTGCTTGCGCTGACGCCGAAGTTTCTGATCCATTTCTGCGGAAAGCGGACCGAAATCATTCCGCTCGAATCCGCGCTCTGGGTTTTCGAGACGCAGGAACTCCGGTCCGAACTTTTCAGCCAGAATGAGCAGATGATCTACACGCTCTATATCACGACGATCACCGGCGACCGCTACAAGATCCGTTCGCAGAATCACGAGGGTCTCGCACAGGTCAATGAGCTTCTGACAGAGCGCTATCCGAACTATTTCTACGGATATTCCGAGGAGCACAGCCGGATGGTGCATTACATTCTGGAGGAAAACCAGAAAGAACTGAACGCACTGAAAAAGAAATAGGGTTTTGTCATGCATACTGAATTTCTCATGGGAAATGCCGCAATTGCCCGGGGCGCGATCGCTTCCGGGCTGAATCTTGTCGCGGGATATCCGGGCACGCCTTCGACCGAAGTCCTGGAAACCGCAGCCAAAATCAATGACGGAAGCTTTTATGTCGAGTGGTCCGTCAATGAAAAGGCGGCTCTGGAGCTTGCGGCCGGCGCTTCGTATTCAGGCGCGCGGACGATGGTCACGATGAAGCAGGTCGGTCTCAATGTGGCTTCCGACCCCTTAATGAGCCTCGCCTATATCGGCGTCAAAGGCGGAATGGTTATCCTGGTCGCGGACGACCCGGGGCCGATCAGTTCACAGACCGAGCAGGATACCCGGACTTTCGCCGCGTATTCGAAGCTTCCCTGTTTCGACCCTTCGTCGGTTCAGGAAGCCTACGACATGATTCAGGAGGCTTTCGAATGGTCCGAGAAATATCATACGCCGGTGCTTTTCCGCCCGACGACGCGGATCGACCACGGCTATGCTTCGATCGCGGTTAAGGATCCGGAAGAATATATAAAAAACACGCCGGAAGGTTTTGTAAAAGATTCCTCGAAATGGGTGATTTTCCCGCGGCTTTCGAATGCGGCCCACCGGAAAATTGCGGCGCGCGAGCCGGAGCTGTCGAGGGAATTTTCGGCGTATGTGAGGAATGGCGTGGTACGGCTTCCCCGCCCCGGCTTCCCTGCCATCGCTTCTCACGGAATCAGCTTCGCCTATACCATGGACGCGCTGCAGCTTCTCGGGCTGGATCTTCCGGTCCTGAAAATCGCCACGCCCTATCCCTTCCCGGAAGAGCTGGCGCTTCAGTTCCTGAAAGCCCATAAAGAAGTTCTCTGCATCGAGGAGCTCGATCCGGTGATCGAGCGCGCGCTGACCTATATTGCAGGAAAATATCACCTCGATGTCACGATCCGCGGAAAACTGACAGGCGATATCACGCCCGCAGGGGAAAACACCGTGGAATCCGTTGCGGACGCGATCCGGGGATTTGCTGCAAAACGATTCTCCGAGAGCGTCGATTGCCTGGACACAGGGGCTTCGGATACGGACGCCGAAAATCCCGGTCCGAACGGTTCCCGGCCGGAGAGCTCCGCTTCTTCCTCCGGATCCGTTTCCAAGGCTCCCGAAGTTCCCGCTCTCCCCATACGCCCGCCGGTCCTCTGCGCCGGTTGCCCGCACCGTGCTTCCTTCTACGCGGTAAAGCAGGCCATGAAAGGCGAGAAAACCGTCTTCTGCGGCGATATCGGCTGCTATACCTTAGGCAACGCGATGCCCCTCGACATGGTCGACACCTGTCTCTGTATGGGCGCGGGGCTGAACATCGCCCAGGGCATCGGGCGGATTGAACCGGACACGAAATGTTTCGCTTTTGTCGGCGATTCCACCTTCTTCGCTTCCGCGATCACGGGTGTCGTCAACGCCGTCTACAACCAGGCGGATATGACCGTCGTGATTCTCGATAATTCAACGACCGCGATGACCGGCCATCAGCCGCACCCGGGCACAGGGCGCACGATGATGGGACAGATTGTCGACCGGATCGATATCGAAGCCGTGCTTCGCGGCGTCGGCGTGAAAACCGTCGAAACCGTTAATCCGCTGGCGCTCTCCGAAGCCGTCGATACCGTGAAACGGGTTGCTTTGGAACCCGGCGTCAAGGCGATTATCTTCCGCTCTCCCTGCGCGGTTTTAGTGAAGCCGAATCCGCCCGCCGCGATCGACCCCGGAAAATGCATCGGCTGCAAACGCTGCATCCGCGAACTCGGCTGCCCCGGCATCGTTCTTTCCGAAGGCCGCGTGAGCATAGAAAGCGCGCTCTGCACAGGCTGCGGGCTCTGCCGGAAGGTCTGTCCGGTGCAGGCAATCTCCTGAGCCCGGACGGCAAAGAGTCCGTCGTTAAGCGCATTGCGGCTGATCATTTCATCCCGGCCGAAAACTGCATTCCGGAGCGGAGAAATTCTCTCCGGAATGGATGAATCCCGAACAGGAGTTTCCCGTGAATACCAATATCCTTATTACCGGCGTCGGCGGTCAGGGCATTGTCCTCTGCTCGAAGCTGATCGCCCAGACCGCCATGAAAAAGAGCATCCCCGTCATGTCCGCCGAAACCATCGGAATGGCCCAGAAGGGCGGATCGGTCCAAAGTTATCTCAGGCTCGGAGAGGGCGCCTATGCCGCGATGTTCCCGAAAGGAACCGCCGATCTCCTGCTTTCTTTCGAGCCCGGCGAAGCGGTCCGGATGCTTCCTTTCCTGAAGCCGGGCGGGACCGCAGTCGTCAACACGCATGCCATTATGCCGACAACGGCTTCGCTTTCCGAAAGCGCCTACAGCGGGCAGGAAATGACTGAATATCTTAAAAAAGCCGTGCGGAACCTCGTCCTCGTCGACGGAGATTCTGCCTGCCGTAAGCTCGGTTCGCCGCGCGCTCTGAATATGGTGCTTCTCGGCGCCGCGCTTCAGTCCGGCGCTCTACCGTTTACTGTAGAGGAAGTCGACGGGGTGATGCGCGCAAACGTCCGTGAAAGCTTCTGGGAACTGAATTCCCAGGCGCTGAGATACTGTAAATAACCGCCTCATCTGTCGGCTTCGCCGGCTGATGAGATGTCCCCCCTACAATACTGAGAAAGGAACCCTTCCACCATGCAGATCACAGAACACCAGCTGTCCCTCGTCAACTCCCGCATCGAAGCGCTCGTGAATTCCGGGAGCTTTTACGGAAAAAAGCTTGCGGATCTTCGCATCAGCCATGTCAGTTCTCCGGAAGACTTTGAAAAGCTGCCCTTCTCCGAGAAGAGCGACCTTCGGGACGCCTATCCCCTTGGCCTTATGACCGCGCCCGAATCCGAAATCGTCCGGATTCACAGCTCGTCAGGGACGACAGGGAAACCCGTCATCATCCCCTACACCGCAAAGGACGTCGACGACTGGGGAGAAATGTTCAAACGCTGTTATGAGACCGCCGGAATTACGAATCGGGACCGCATCCAGATCACTCCGGGCTACGGACTCTGGACCGCCGGCATCGGCTTCCAGAACGGTGCGGAAAAACTCGGCGCGATGGTCGTTCCGATGGGCCCGGGAAATACCGAGAAGCAGCTGCAGATGATGCAGGATCTCGAGACCACTGTGATTTGCGCCACCTCTTCCTATGCGCTCCTTCTCACGGAGGAAGTCGAGAAACGCGGGCTCAGGGACAAAATCAGGCTGAAGAAGGGCGTGATCGGTTCTGAACGCTGGACCAAAAAAATGAGAGACCGGATCAGCTCCGGCCTCGGTATCGAACTCTATGATACTTACGGTCTCACGGAAATCTACGGTCCGGGCATCGGCATTAACTGCCAATACAATACCGGCATGCATTACTGGGATGATTACCTCTATCTCGAGATCATCGATCCCAAGACCGGAAAGTCCGTTCCGGACGGTGAGTGGGGCGAAATCGTCATTACGACGCTCGTCAAGGAAGGCGCTCCTCTGATCCGCTACCGCACGCATGACATGTCCCGCATCATTCCGGGCGAATGCCCCTGCGGCTCCTGCTTCCCCAGGATCGATACGATTCAGGGGCGGACCGACGACATGATGAAAATCAAGGGTGTCAATGTCTTCCCGAACCAGATCGAAGAAGTCCTCCAGGGTTTCCCGGAGATCGGCTCCGAATACCAGATACGCATCTCCCACGTCGAAGGACGCGATTCGATGCGTATCTATGTCGAAACCACGGGCGATGTGGATTTTTCCGATCTCACCCGCAGGATTGCCGAAAAAGTCAAATCCCGGATCGGCTTCACTCCGATCGTCAAAGCCGTTGAGATGGGTGTGCTTCCGCGGAGCGAGAAAAAAGCACACAGGGTGATTGATGAAAGATTTGAGTAAGCCATCAGCATAACTGGCAGTCGGTTTTCACTGATTCAGCAGTTCTTCCGCATACTTCTGCATACGGGCCGTCATTTCCTTCGGCCCGTTTTTCATGCTTAAAATCAGGGAATAAAGCTCGGGATCCCTTTCCCGGGACACGACAATCCGATCCGGAGACGGGTCATCGGTCAGTCCGCAGAGGTAATCATAGGAAGTTCCCATAAGCTCCGCAATGTACTGGATGGTCTGATAGGACGGCACGCGGTCCCCGTACTCGTACCGGCAGTAACCCATCTTGGACATGTTCAGGAGCCTTCCGGCTTCCGCCATGCTCAGATTGTTCCTGGTTCTGATTTCCCGGAGACGGACGGGAGAAAAATCCGTATTCATAGAAAAACTCCTCCTGCAGGTCCGAAGTTCTGTCTGCAGCTGTCAGTGTACCACAGTCCGGAGGTTTTTTCCATGTGAACTTCACCTTCCGGGAGACGTTTCTTCCCGCGAATGCAGCCAGGGTACCGAAAATCCGGCCCGGGACAGCGCAGAACCGCGCCTGAGCCTTTCCAGGGCGGCCAAAAGAAGCTGCTCCCGCAGGATAAAGTATTGGGGTATTTTCTCCCTGGCTTTCCGGTTCCTGTTGTATTCCGCCGTTTTTTCATGCTCGCGGAGCAGGATATTCAGCTCTTCTTCCGTATACAGCTCCGGCCGGTCCGGATCCTGTACAAGCGGAATAACCTCGCATTCCATGACTGCATCCGGATGCGGCTTTCGCATCCGGAACGCGTCCTGGTTCATAATCCGCCGCATAATCGTTTCCTGAAAATCCGTCGGCGTATAGCTTTCCACATCCTCCGGATAAAAAGAGTAAACAATCCGGTCGCAGAGTTCGATATGCTCCGTATGCACCATCCTGCTCACCTGAAATTCCAGCGCACCTTCCTCATTCAGGGTATGTGCTATAAAGCGGTCCATTTCTGACTCGGGGAAAAAGGCCGCAAAGGACTGATACTCCTTCGACAGGCGTACCTCCCGCACGAGCATTTCCTCCATTCCGTTAATAAAGCGTTTGAATTCAGTATAATCCAAAAGCAGGTTCAATGAAGTCCCTCTTCTATCCCAACGAAAGCCCCGGGAAGCGGAGTAAATCTTTCCCGGCCTTCGTTATACAGGCTCAGTTCCTGTACCGCCATATAGCGGTATCCCGGAATCACGATATAGCTGTCCGCCGGAAGGAACAGCGTCGAAACGTCTTTTTCCGTCCGAAGCTCCGCGCACCCGGAAGACAGCGCCTCGTCCGCTGCAAACGTGATATCATCAAGGTTCATTTCCCTGTCGCCGATCACAGCGGTAAAGCTTCCGTTATCCTGTTCCTCCGCCATCAGGCAGGTTTCAAAATCATGCGCCGGGTCAACCGTTCCCTTCCGGACAACAGGCAGGGAGAAGGAAATCGTTTCCGTGTCCGCACGGACGGATTCTGCTGATGTTGCAGCAGAGGGCGGTTCTCCGTAAGCCTTTGTCCGGGAAATGTGTACCTGACAGCCGCAGACTTCCGTCATAAGTAACACAATCCCGGCGCCGGCTGTCAGCTTTGAAATCAGTTTTTTCATGTAGACCTCCTTGTCAGTCCGATTTGATCTGCAGGAGTTCCGCTGCTTTTTCCCGGGCTGC
>CACYBV010000313.1 GCA_902772745.1 uncultured Eubacteriales bacterium | reverse complement strand
TTTCAGCCATTTCTGCAGGCAGTAAACAAAGGGCAGCGCGCCGGAAAGCACCAGTCCGACCGCCCCGGCCACACCGATGCCTTCGCCTGTCGAACCGAGAAGCCGGAAGAAGGGAATCGCCGTGAGATCGAAGGCCCCGGTATCGGACATTGGGACCAGGATCAGGTCCTTAACCATAGCGAGCGCCAGTCCGATCATCGCAACGATATTTACGAATATTGAGAACCCTTTGAATACTTTGGCAGTGCCTGAGGGGAATTTGGCCAGGCAGAAAATGATAATCACCGAGAAAATCACCGGGATGATCAGGTTTTTAAGTACTGTGAGAACGGGAATTCCCATGATCAGGCCGCCGACGAAAGTCCCGACCGGAATCGCGGCGATACCGTAAAGAATCCCTTTGGAAAAAGCACCGACATCTTTTTTCTGGATCGCCGCAAGTCCGACGGGGATGGAGAAAACGATCGTCGCACCCATCATCGAACCATACACGATCCCCGCCCAGCTGCCGATCGAAGCGTCAAGGGCAACGGATTCCGCCAGCTGGAATCCTCCCATATCTATAGCAAGGATCATCGTGACGGCCATGGACGGATCTAGTCCAAGCGCTTTGTATACCGGCGTCAGCGTGTGCTCGATGACCCAGGCGATCTCCGGAACCAGCGCAATAATACCGACGATCGCCACGCAAAGCGGTCCGATCATCTCCATCCCTTTCATAAATTCAGGTCCGAGGCCGAGCCGGTCTTTAAGAAAGAGACTGTCGATAATCCCGATCACTGCGAAAACCGTCATAATGCCGACAATGACGATCGAAAAATAGCCCATAAAAAAGTCCTCCTGGATTCTCATCAACCGCTTTCCCGCTTTCAGCAGGGAATTATACAGAAACGGCGGCCGATTTGCTCATTTCGCTACATTATAAGCTTAAAAATGAGCAATGTCAAGAGGACTCTTACTGTTTTTCGTTCTGCAAAAATTCACAGGGACAGGTGCTGCGGCCGGAATTCAGCCGAGGCGCCTGTCCCTGTGAGCTTCTCTTTATATCTGTGATTATCTCACCGGTTTGATATTCAGATTCACGCCGAGCACATCCTCGGAATCCACGATCGTCCAGCTCGAGCCTGGATAAATGCCGAGCGTGCGGTTCGAATCATAGCCGTCCGATGCCAGCTCCTCGATGATCGCATCGCGCTTCCCGCCGACTTCAAACCCCAGGTGATGCACACCGTTTCCGTGCTTGTCTAAAAACTCCTGGAAGGAACTCTCGCCGCCGGCCGGCTGATGCAGCTCGATCACAAAGCCGGGCATTTTAATATCCGCGACAAGGAGATCGCAGGATACGGGTTTTCCGCGGTAGGTATAATGTTCGTTGCCTTCAAGGTGACGCTTCTGGATCGGCGGGACTTCGATTCCGAAAAGATCCGCCCAGCCTTTGGCGGCGGCTTCGATGTCCGCGACGACGATATTGATCTGGGCAAAGCCCTTCGGGTCTACATGGGTATTCATCATTTTCTGTCCTTTCATTTTGTTATGTGCTGTGCCGGGCGGAGTCGCGACATCCTGCCCGTATATCGGCAGACATACGGGGTCCCTTTGTGCGCTTCGCTCACCCGGGATGAAAAACGTCACAGTTCTCCGATGCCCTTGATCCTGTAGCGCACATACGCGAACTTTGTGCTGTCCGGAGACCAGGAATTCACGTTGATCGTGCCCTGACCGCCGAAAAGCTTCACGATGGTCCGGACATCCGAGCCGTCCGGATTCATCAGCCGAAGCTCCACATGCTTGTGCGGAACATGCTCATTCGGCTTGAGGTCACCCTTCTTATAGGCGATCATCACAACCTTTTTGCGGTCCGGCGAAATATGCGGGAACCAGGTGTTCCATTCTTCGTCAAAAGTCATCTGGGTCTGCTCCGATCCGTCTGCCTTCATGCGCCATGCCTGCATCAGTCCTGAACGGCAGGAATTGAACCAGATGTATTCGCCCGCGGAGTCGTACTCCGGGCCGTCGTTCAGGTCGTGTGCGGTCGTCAGCTGCGTCTCAACGCCGCCTTCCACGGGAATTGTGTAGATGTCAAACTCCCCGTCGCGGCAGGCGCAGTAGGCCAAAGTCTTCCCGTCCGGCGAGATTCCGTGCAGATAACTCGGCGCAAGCGGCGTAATGAGCCTCGGTGTGCCGCCTTCGACCGGAAGCGTATAGACCCTGGACTGGTGGTCTTCCTTTGTCCCGTGACTTACGCAGAGAAGCTTGCCGTCGGCGCTGATCACGTGGTCGTTGTTGCAGCGGTCCGCATAACCGGAATCGATCATCACATCCTCGCCGCTGCCAAGGTCGAATCTGAAGATCCGGCCTTCGCTGTTGTAGTACAGCGCTTTTCCGTCCGGCGACCAGTTCGGCGCTTCGATGACCTTGTCGTAATACTTGAGTGTCGTAATCTCTCCTGTTGCGAGATCATAAATCTCCAGGAAGGACTCGTCATCGTCCCGATACCATGGATTTGCGTATTTGGATAAATCTGCCATCGTGTTCTCCCTTCTGTAAAGCATTAATTTATTATTCCCCTTCCGCTCCGGGAAGAGTCAGGTTCAATGGATTTTGCTGAAGCTTCCGATACTGCAGACGTCAGCATTCCGTTATTCCGCGGTCAGTTTCCCTCTTTTCACGCGGATGAATACCGGGACAGGCAGCGCAAGTGATGCGAAAAACACGATTCCGCTGACCATAAAATAGCCCTGTTTCACCCCGATCCAGTCGATGAGCACGCCGCCTCCGGTGCTTCCTGGGATTGCCCCGAGTCCCGTCTGCACAAGGCAGAAGGCGCTCTGCCCCTCGGAATCCCTGCCCTGACGGATATTCTTATAAATAAACTGCGTGCAGGCGAAATACATCGCCATATAGGTAATTCCGTTCATCGCCGCAGAAATTATAAACACCGGCATGGAGCCGAAGGAGGCGATGAAAAGCTTGACGCCGGAAAGGATTCCGGCCAGCGCGACGATCCTGAGCGCCCCGAGCTTTTTCGTCAGTTTCCTTATAAACAGCAGAACCGGGACCTCCGAAAGCGCCGACACACACTGGATGATGCCGATCGAATCGTGTCCGTACCCCAAAACGCCCTCGGGCACTGTTTACCTCCTGCAGGATTTACTGTGAGCTTTCTTCTCTTCGCTGCGTCAGATGCACCGGATCCAGTACGGTTTTTTTCAGGCGTCTCTCGTCCGGCTTTTTTTCCGGGAAACCGGCCATAATATACGCGGAATCCAGCCGCAGCTGCGAAGCGGTAAATTCCGGGCTGAAGCTGGAATCCTGCTGCTGCCGCGTTACCGCAGGAGCACAGCCCTGCAGGGTGCGCCGTCTGCACCGCCGAGATTCAGCGGCGCGGCGCTTAAAAGATAAACGCCTGCCGGAACTTTTTCAAGACGGATGCCTTCAAGCAGGATAATCTCCGCGCCGAGCATGATAAGATGCACCTCCATCGGCGCTTTCTCCGGCCCGACGGTCTGGGATTCGTTTCCGAAAAGCCGGATCCCGGCTTTCACGAAGACTTCCGCGCCTTCTTTCGTGAGGACAGCCTTTCCCCTGACCAGGATTCGCTCTGCAGCCCGAGGGTCCGCAGCCGCAGCTGCGTTCAGTATGTCAGCAGCATCGCTCCCTGTGATCTCCCCTTCATGCTCCGCCACATACGACCAGCCCACAAAGCTTTCCAGGCTGATCCGGTCAATGGTCTTCCCGTCATTGTAGAAATGGTATGGCGCGTCCACGTGCGTCCCGTTGTGCGCACACATGGAAAGCGCTGTCAGATTATATAATGCCCCGTTGCCCATGTCGGAAAGCTTTTCCCTGCATGGAGCAGGATCTCCCGGGTAAACTTCGCAGCCGAACACTTCCTGTGAAATATCGTAGATTTCCATGGCTTTTCCTCTGATTTACTCATCCTGGCCGGAAAAGATGCGGGCATTCTGTGCCGGTGTGCCTCACCGAAGCTTACAGATATGCCGGCTTTCCAGCAGTTCATACGCCCGCTTCAGAACCGGAACTTCACGGTTTCCGACCAGCCTGCCGAGTTTCGAATCCCGGCATTTTTCATACTCTTCGACAGCTTCTTCGTAGCCAAGCTTCAGCGTCGACAGGTGGAAGCTTTCAATCTCGTCCTGTGTCATATGTTTTTCACCGAAGGAAATCACCCTGCACAGGTAATAATTGTTGATATTATGCCTGTGGATCAGGTTGTAGTAATCGCTGACGATACCGATTTTGCACAGGATCTCTGTCTCTGCGCCAAGTTCCTCCCGAAGTTCCCTGAGGATCGCTTCTTCCGGCGCTTCGCCGGGCTCCACGCCCCCGCCGGAGGTCTCGATCAGCGTCGCTTTTCCAAAGTCATCGTCGCGGTCAGCCCGCACAAAATAGAAAAAGCCTTCGTCATCCACGACAACCGCCCTCGCGATAAGCCTGTCATGGTTCGTATATTCGAAAGGCCATTCTTTGTCCCTGAGCTCGATCCAGAGTTTACTGTCACATGCATTTCTGTCCATGAATTCACCCAATCAGATCCTGTAAACGTAATCCGCTTTTCCCGGCGCCGGCCTGGCATCCGAGCCGGCCGCATATCCGGGGATCAGGTTTTCGATACCAAAGCTGACAGGTGCTCCGGCTTGATTTCAGCATGAGCACCCGTCCTGTGGTTTTTCTGTTTACTGTGTTGTATACCCAAAATACCGCACCGGTTCCCCTTCGGCGAAGGGATAATACATGATGCCTTCCTTCCAGCCCATATACACACCCTCATTGTCCGCGGTATAGCGGATGCTGTACATGTCGCCTGCCATGTCCGGATCGGCGATCCGCGGGTCGGTGACGTCCTTGATGCATTCTGTCAGAAGTTTTCCCGAAAGGTCATAGACGCGGCAGACCTGGTTTTTGGTCTTCATCAGGCCGAAACCGGCATCCTCATCTTCAAAGGAAACAATCCGGTCTGCTGCGAATTTTGCTTCTCCCAGCCACCATTCGTCGCCGGATGCGAGCACATCTTCGGTTTTCTTCTCCGCATTCACACGAACGAGCGCGGTTTCCTCCATACTGTCAAACTCGAGAAGGAGAATTCCCTCATCCGTTACGTAATAATTCCATGCGCTGTATTCATCGGATTCCGCGAGAAGCTCCGGTTCTTCAGCTCCCGCATGCCAGCGGCGGACAGAGAATCCGTACCGCATATTCCAGGATTCAGCAGGTTCCTTCAGGTCCCCCGGCGTTTCGCCGGACTGCAGGATGTACAGGTCCTCTCCGTAAGGCTGCATATACACCCGCTGCCGGTACATGTCCGGGTACTTTTCGTCGAGAATCTCGTCCGACAGGGGCAGCACGGTTTCCGTAACGGAAGTATTCATCTGGTCCGGCAGTTTCCAGGCTGAAATCAGGGCATGATCCGTATAACCCCTGGTGCCCTGCAATTCACCGAACGCCGCCCGGTTCCAAAGCGCCGAGCTCTGAAGGGCAATGACATATCCGTTGAAGAAAATACAGGCAGTGTGCATCGGCATGCTTTCGCTGCCGTCCGGATCGGCAATGAGGTTGAGCTCGATCTTCCAGGGCGTGTAGCGCCGTTCGTTTTCAAGATCGATACAGGCAATGTGAAACTCCGTGTCATCAAAGCTTCCCCGGCTCCAGATGTACCAGAGCACACCGTCATCTACCATCATAGCCTGAATATCCCGGAATGAGCACATGTACGCTCCGCAGTTTCCGGTATTATGTTCGCATCCTTCGAGGCTGCAGCAAACCCTGGAGTTGCCGGTGATCCGGTCTGCGCAGTACAGAAAACTGCCCTTCGCAGCATAGTCGTTTTCCTCTGTCATAGGCATATTCCGGCTTCTGACATAATAGAGGCTGTCCCCGTCGGCCGCAAAAGAATGCTCCTCGTTGTGGTAGTAATCGGGAGAATACGAAAACCCCAGCACCGTCCGGTCGCTCGCGAGGTCCTTCGGCACCGGTACGATGCGGTCGGAGCGGTCATCCTGAGAAGAAGTGCCTTCACTCTCCCCGGCCTCCTGCCCGTCCTCCTGCCCGTCCGGCAGACCCGTTTCGCTGCTCCCGGAAATTTCCTGATCATCAATCAGGAGCGCTTCTTCCTCCCTGCGGCAGGAGGAAAGAAGCAATGCTGTAAAAAACAGTACTGCAGCCATGGCGCAGAGTCGTTTTCTCATATCGGCTTACCTCGTGTCTGTATTTACTGTATTTACCGATCTTTTCAGAAAAAAGGATTCAGATTTCAGGGGATAATCTCAAAGCCCTCCGCGGCGTTTTCATGCATACTGCGCAGTTTATTTGTAATTTCTTCGCTGTCTTCCTGACTGCGTTTTCTGAGGGTCTCGTTCTTTTCTTCCTCTACATAATCGCGGACGCTTTCCTTCCGCATCCTGGTGTCTGACTGCAGGAAGCCGGGTTCGCCGCGAAGCTCATTGACATGATCAACCTGTTTGTCGAATTCATTCTGGGCCCTGGTTCCGGAAACTGCTGTCTTTGCAATCTCCATCGAAAGGTCGAAACGATCTCTTCCGGACAGCCAGAAGCGCCTCTTTTCCCTGCCCTCCTGATAATGCACCGTAGCCGCAAAGACCTTCAGGCGGTCTTCCGCGGTCAGGTTCTCCGGACTTTTCTCGACAAAGTTTTTGACAGCCGCCACCATCTGCTGGTACTTTTTGCTGCCTTTCTTGACATACTCTTCCTGTTCCTTATAATTATCGCTCGGACCAAGCAGCTTTCTGTACAGCTTCTTCATCGCTTCCTGCGACATTTCATTGGCAGACACCGCATATTCCTTGATCGTGACATCGCCCTCCGTCACTTTGAGCGACACATTCTCCTCCGGCGGAACAAAGCGGTTCTTGTATCCGTTGAATGTGTCGAAGAAATCTGCAGGCTTTCCGTTCTTCAGCTGATGCATTGCGCTCTCATCACGGCAGATCAGGCGGAACGCGGGATCTTTTTCGAAATTCTTTGCCTGATTTTCCAGACGTCTTTCACTGAATGTTTTGTGAGCAGACTGCGATAGTTTATAAGCCGCTGCCATTCTTGCCGCATCATGCAGATCGAATTCCTTTTCCTCCGGATCCTTCGCACCGATCTCGAGGTTCTGAAGTCCGTCGACCCGGCTGTTCTGAACAATATACTCCTGATAAGTGGAATACTTCTCCTGTTCCGGAGCCCGCAGATACCTTCCGAATAATCCCTGATCCAGTTCCGCGGCATCGGCACGCTTGCTGTAATACTTCATCATGTCCGCTTCGAGCTTTCCGCCGTGGTCGTTCGAGCCGAAGAATTTCAGGTACGGTTTATCATTTCCGGGCTGATTGTTAAAGGCAAATTCGTTTCTCGTGTCGTCGATACCGTAATCCGCCACCTCGGACACGCCGATCGTCATAAGATAGGTTGCAAATGAAGGATCCTCGAGAAGCTGATATGCCCGCGCGTCCAATTCGCCCTCGGAAAAGCTGTGGCGCTTCAGGCTGTCGGTCTCTTTTGCCCGGGCATTTGTGAGCTGTCTTGCGGCGACAATACGCGCGATATGCTTCGCAGCGTCCAGTTCGTCTAAAAAATCTTTGCTGTTAAGCTTTTCCTTTGACTGCTCGATCCATTCGTATGCGGTCTTCGTTGCACCGCAGTTTTTCAGGATTCCCCTGCCGTTCTCAACTTTCTGTGCGTTGAGCCCCTCAATGAAATCTTTCATATAAGGTTTTTCGAGCTCTTCCGGAAAATCATGCTGCAGCCGGTCCAACGCTTTCTTGACAGGCTTCAGGTCGTTGGCTGTCTCATGGAGCGCTTTCTGGGCCGGTTCGTACTCCCCGTGATTCATCCCGTACTCCATGACCTGCCTGTTGCCCCGTTGATCGACCACGGTTACACGCGATTTGCCGGTGTGTGCAGACATTGCCAGCGGGCGCAGGTTTCTCAGGGTCCTGTCTGTCTCATCCCGAAGTTCGTCGAGAATCTCCTGAAGCTCTTTTCTTTTCTCTATTTCCTCTTCACTCAGCTTCTTCGGTTCTTTTCCTTCAGGCGCCTCCTGTCCAGGATCATCTTCTTCCGCGTACTCAGTTCCGGTATCGATTTCATATTTCAGTTCGCGGCTTCTATTCCCAAGGTTTCTGTAAAGGGTTTCAAATGAATTCTCCTCGTTCAGTTCCTCGATTTCATCCCCTTCTCTTGTTTCCCGGATCTTGTGATCGATGTATTCCTGTGCAAGATGTCCTGCTATCTGTATGGTTGACGGTAACTTCGGCATAATTTAAACCTCTCTTTTATCAGAATAAACTCAGTATAAACCTTCCTGTCCAACAAATGTCCAGCAAAAGAAGCAAAATTAAACCTCCCCGCTCTTATTTTCCTGCGAGCTCTTGATTTTCTTGATCCACTTTCCGGACCGGAGACGGATCACACACCAGACGGCCTTCAGTACCTGGTCGATCTTGAGGAAGAAATACACAAAAAAAGCCGGGAAGTGCAGTACGAGTCCTGCGAGAATTCCGAGGGGCAATGATGCCGCCCAGAGGAAAATGTTGTCGGCCAGCATCAGGACTTTCGTATCGCCGCCGCCCCGGAGGACGCCCTTCGTCATAATGCTGTTTGTCGCCTGGAAGAGGATGATGATCGAGATCGCGTTCATCAGCTGGCGGGCAATCTGCTGCGTGGATTCATTCAGGTTATAAGAACGGATCACAGGCCCGCTGATGATCGTAATGACAAGCGCGGAGAACAGCCCGAGGAGGAAACCGACACCGAGGAAGGCAAAGCCCTGGTCCTGCGCCTCCTGCCGCTTCCCTTCGCCGAGGGTCTGTCCGGTTATGATGACACCGGCCTGCGAGAAGCCCTGCGTCAGTACGGAACTCATCTGCTGAGTAACCGCAGTGACCGCATTCGCCGCAACGAATTCACCGCCCATCCGTCCGATAACCATCGCGACGGCATTGTTCCCGAGTGCGAGAATACCGTCTGAAACCAGCACCGGGATGCTGATGCGGATGTATTCCCTGAGAAGATCCTTCGTCCTCATGAAGAGGTCTTTGATGCGGAAGTGAATAATATCATCCTTAAAAAACAGGTATCCGCAGATGACCGCCGTCTCGAAGACACGCGCGATCAGCGTCCCTAAAGCCGCGCCCGCGACGCCCAGCTTCGGCGCGCCGAAATGGCCGAAAATGAAGATCCAGTTCGCGCCGACATTAATAAAGAAGGCCGCGATCGATGTAAACAGCGGGATTTTCGCCTTTCCCACGGCGCGGAGCACAATCGTTGTCGTTAGTGACAGTCCGAGCATGAAATAGGTCGCGACCGACCAGAGGAGGTAGATCCGGCCCTGTGCGACGATCGGTTCTTCATCATTGTAGATCCTCATGATCTTATCCGGTGCGGCGGCGGTCACTGCCGCAAAGATCGCTGCGATCAGGACTGTCAGCCGCAGCATGATCGCGACGCTCTTTTTCATGTCTGTCTGGTTTTTCATGCCGAAAAAGCGCGCCACCAGAACCGAAGCGCCCATTGACAGGCCCATACAGAGAATATGGTAAATATTGATGAAGGTATTTGCAAGAGAAACCGCCGAGAGCTCCGTCTGCCCGACCTGTCCGACCATGATCGTATCCATCATGTTGACACCGACCGTGATCAGGCTCTGCGCCGCGATCGGAAGCGCCGTCAGCGCAACTGATTTGTAGAATGTTTTATCTTTTGCGATGAGTTTTCCGAAAATCATATGAGGCATCCCCTTTTTGACATAGATCCGTCTGTTTTTCCTGTGTTCAGGATTATTATAGCACGCATTTTAATAGCACGCTATTGACATATGTGACAAAAAGCCGTTCTCCTCCGAAGTTTTTCTTTGCTTCGAAAGAGAACGGCTTCTGTTTTGTCCGGGGATATGATCATCAGTTCTGACGTTCACTCTTCGGTATATAGGACATATCCAGCCCGATCGAACGGCACAGGCCTTCGAAGTCCTCCGTGCTGAAGGTATAGCCAAGATCTGCCGTATCTCCGCCATATTCCGACCGGCTGTGGTCATAGGCACAGAGCCCGTAAGGCGAATCCCAGACGACCATCGTCCTGCCGCCTGAAGCGAATTCCTCGTTTCCGTAGGTAAAGAAATTGTCCACGATCTCTTTTGCGTTGGTTCCGCCGATCTGATACTCCGGATAGGGGCCGGACTCCGCGACGTAGAGATAGGGAAAGGTCAGGGTGTCGCCATGGTACCAGAAGCAGCTCGCGTAATACCCGCCGTACATCGTCCCGGTTGTATAGCCGATCCGGATCACCTTTCCTGTCTCTTCATCGATATTCACAATCAGATAATCTGCATTTGACCGATAGGCATCCAGCGCCTTCTCATCCAAAACGACCCCGGAATCCGCCAGATAATCAATATAGCCGTTTTCGTCGGTCGGAGGCTCCGTAGAAACTTCGCTTTCCTGAACAGGGGTTTCCGTCGCTGCGGTGCCCGGCGCCGGGACCGCTGAATCATCCGGCCTGCCGACATAGAGGTCAAATTCATCCACCTTTCCGACCCGGCTCGGGAAGGAAGCGCCGCCCGTTGCGGGAGGAGAACAGACATTTTCCAGATAAATCCAGCCGTCGCTTTCGATATGAATATTTCTGAACAGAGATGACGGATTATAATAATTGTCCGTTTCCCACTTGGAAACATCTGCGGTATATTCCATTCCGAGTTGTTCGTATACACTTTTCTGGGTATCGCCCGAATCTTTGAAATACAGCGTAATACGTTCCGCGATCTCCGCCGCCGTCAGACCTGTAAATGCTCTCAGGTCCACCGGATCGCCGGTCTGAAGGCTGAAGACCCAGGACTGGGCATAAGCCCATCCGTGCGCTCCGCCCGCGTAATAATAATCAAAGTAGCCTGATACGCTGATGTACTCATCCGCAATAATCGGATTTGCCAGTGTATAAGTATAATAGATCACTCCCGAGGCGGGGTCCAGGCTTTCTTCGTAACAGTCTCCCGTAAACTCTGCAATGACAGCATTGATCTTTTCCAGTATTGCCGAGTATTCTCCGTCCTTCCGACAGAAGCGGACCGTGTCGATATTGATAGCTGCGTCATATCCATAAGCGCGCTCTTTCTCGGTGTATTCCAGTTTGTCCCGGATATATCCGATTTCCGTTTCCGAGAAATCCTCCTCATCCGGACAGAGCATGTACTGTTCAAGGAAGCCGGAATGATCCCACGCGCCGTCCCAATGGTCCGCCGTAAGAAAAACGGTTTCTTCGTATCCGCTGAAGGTATAGATGTCGTGCCGCGCCTGTCCGTCAATATCATAATCAGCGGTATCAAGATCGAATTCGGTGCTTTTTCCCTCGCTCCCGTCCGGATCCACTTCCGTCACAATCACGGATTCCGGCATTCCGCCGCTTTCATATCCGAGTTCCGCACGGTACTGTTTTTCCACCGAAAAGTCCTCGGCCGGCAGCACGGTGCATGCCTCATGCCTGATGCTGACATCGGAATGTTTGCCCTGGTAGTAGAGCATCAGCGCCTTGTCTCCGGTTTCGGATTCCACGACAGAGATTTCCGTCACAGGCGCCGACGTGCCCTCCGCCCGTCCGGGAATCGCGAGGCTCCCGGAGCTGATGCACTCCACACCCATCGGAGATGCGGCATAGAGTTCCGCGGAGAAAGGCCGGTTCCACTGCAGGCCGTCCTCCCCGTAAATCACCAGGAGTTCCGGCTGTCCGTTTCCGGAGAAGTCCTCAACCCATGCGGAAATGATGCCCTTCTTACTGTAAACCGGGAAATTGGCTTCTCTTTCGATGCATTCTTCGCTCGTCGTTTCAATTTCACAGCTTTCCGCGTTCCAGCTGTGTGTAAAGCGGTATGCCATACCGTCTGAAGCCACTCCGTAGCTGACCTGTAAAGGATTGAAAACCCCTCTTACGGGGATCAGTTCTTCTTCAAGAAACCCGGTCAGGCGCTCCACAGCCTCCGAGTCGGTAAGCTCCTCCGGCACCTCCGTCTTATCTTCAGGTTTTTCAGTCTCCTCTGAGGGCTGTTCGGTCATCTCTGCCGCCTTTTTTGTATCTTCCGCGGCTGTCTCCCGGGGGTCATCGCTCTGATCTGATGCCTTTTCGGCATCTCCCCGGCCTTCGTCCTCCGAGTGTCCGGCTTCCTCAATGCTTTCCCCGGCGTTTTCCCGGCTCTGCTCCGCGCGGCTTTCCCGGATATGCTGTACCACCTTTACACCGCCGAATGCAGCTCCGCCGGCAAGCACAAGGCAGGCTGCGATTACCGCGATTTTCGCCCCAACAGAAGCCAGGAATCCGCCGGATGCTGCTGCGCCTGCAGCACCGATTGCACCGGCGCCGGCCGCCGCACCCATCGAGCCTGCGGCTGATGCAGCGCCGTCCGCGCCCATTGTCCCTGCCGCCGGAGAAACCGTACCCGGACCGGCCGCGGAAAATGCGCCTGCAGGATAAACGCTGCGGGCTGTCACCGCAGCTGCATTCCCGGGCTTTCCCGCCGCGGAACCGGCAGCCGCCCTGGCCGCGGTTCCCGCCGCTGCTCCTCCGGCTGCTCCCGAGCTTTTCCCGGCTTCTGCACGCAGCAGGCTTACCAGGAACGGAAGCGGCGCAACAGAGAAGACATAGCCCCGCTTCATCAGTTCCTCCGCTTTCTTCTGCAGGGCTTTCCTTGCCTTATAGAGCCGCGACTTGATCGTATTCTCATTTGTTTCCAGGGCGGAAGCGATTTCTCTGGTTCCCAGCTCTTCCACATAGAACATCATGACCGCCATCCGCTGTTCGTCCGTCAGGCATTCCAGAAGTTCATTCAGAAGTTCCCTGCGCTCCGACTGCAGATAGGCCTCCTCCGGATGGGTCGACAGGTCCATGTCCTCAAGCCGCAGAATCGGGTCCTCGTCAAACTCTTCATTGTCGCCGATAAGGTCCGTAAAAAGCTGGGGACTCTTCTTCGCGAGCGCATTTTTCGCCGTATTTGCGACAATCATTGAAAGCCAGGAGGGAAACTTCTCCGGATCCTGAAGCCTTCCGAGATACTCAAAAGCCTTCAGATATGAATCCTGCAGGACATCCTCCGTATCGTTCCGGTTTTTCATGTATTTCAGCGCGATATAATACTTATCGCGATAAGTCCGCCGGTAAAGCTCCTCGCTCGCCTCCGAATCACCCTGAAGCGCATCCTTCACAAGCGCCGTCCAGCCCATGATCACCGGTTCTCCGCATTTCGTACAGAATTTCTGTCTCGCTGTAATCTTATTCCCGCATTTTCTGCAAAAAGCCATCTTAAATACTCCCTGTGTCGTTATGTTCCCGCGGGAGATTCCGAAGTCTCTCCTTGATATTCCTGAAAATCCGCATCTGTTCCCTGGAGAAATCCGAAGACGCCCTTTCCGATCTCAAAAGAGCCGCAAGAAGCGTCAGGATCTTTTCCGGGTCCGGCGGTTCGCGGCCGTGTTTTCTGTCCATTCCTTCGGGCTCCTCTCTGTCTTCTGATCATAAGACAGCCGAAACCCGGAAAAGTTTTCGCGGTACGAAATTTCTTCATTAATTCTGTCTCTCGCTCTTCGGAACGAGGTACATGTTAAGACCGAGCGACCTGCACAGCGCTTCGATCTCCGCTTCGTTGAGCATATATCTGAGGTCTTCTGCCGATCCGGCGTATTCGGACTTTCGATGATCATAGGCGCAGAGACCATAGGGAGAATCCCAGACGATCATGCAGCGTCCGCCGGAGCTGAAGACTTCGTCGCCGTTTTGGAACAGCTGGTCAACAATCTCTTTCGCATTGGTTCCGTTGATACTGTATCCCGGATAAAGGCCTGTATCCGCGACGTAAAGCCGGGGATCAGTCCTGCCATCAGTATCACACAGGCTGCGACGAGCGCAATTTTACCGCTTGCCGTGCTTAAAAATCCGCCTTTTTCCCTCCTGCCTTCGATAACAGGTTCACCGCAGCGATTGCAGTATTTCTGTCCCTGAGATAATTGTTTGCCGCATTTTCTGCAGTAAGCCATTTTCGATACTCCCTGTGTGCCCTGACATCACTGCGAAAATCCGGGGGATTTCTCGCAGTTGCCCCGGACAGCCGCCGTTTCCTTCTGCACGTCAGCTGAATAAAACTCTTATGATCGGAAAAGGCCGCGGGAACCGCCGTCACTCAAACGATCCTGCGGTTCGCGGCCATGTTTTCTGTCCGTTTTCCGGCCTCTCTCCGTTCCGGGTAATCAGGCGGATAAAGCCGCAGTCATTTCCGAAGCCGGAAATGATCCCTGATTAATAGTTCTCGGCGCGAAGCTCGAAATAACTCCGGGGATGCGCGCAGACCGGACACAGCTCCGGCGCTTCGGTGCCGACGACAATATGTCCGCAGTTCCGGCATTCCCAGACCTTCACTTCACTCTTTTTGAAAACTTCCTGCGCTTCGACATTCTTAAGAAGCGCGCGGTACCGCTCCTCGTGCTGCTTTTCGATTTCCGCTACGCCGCGGAATTTCTCCGCAAGCTCCGGGAAGCCTTCTTCCTCGGCGGTTTTCGCAAAGCCCGCGTACATATCGGTCCATTCGTAGTTTTCACCTGCTGCAGCCGCCGCAAGGTTTTCCGCTGTTGTACCGATGCCTTCAAGCTCCTTGAACCAGAGCTTTGCATGCTCTTTTTCATTGTCGGCGGTCTTCAGAAAAAGCGCGGAAATCTGCTCAAATCCTTCTTTTTTCGCCTTCGAGGCGAAGTAGGTATATTTGTTTCTCGCTTCGGATTCGCCGGCAAAAGCAGCGAGAAGGTTTTTCTCGGTCTGTGTTCCCGCATATTTATTTTGTGCCATCAGGATACCTCCTTTTTGTTTGAACTGATATGCCCATCATAGCGGTATTCGCGGCTTCTGTCAAGAGAGAAACGATCCGGGGAAGAAAAAGGCCGGGCGGAGTATTCCGCCCGGCTGCCTTCCATAAACAAGTTCGTATTTTACTTTTCGTAAACGGATTTGAATTCCTTTCCGTCCGTACTGTAGTAGATGTCATCTACGCCATTGACCAGGATATAACCCGGCCCGCAGCGGACCTGACTTACGTCCTGCTTTACTTCTGGAATCTTTTCCCCTTTGCCGCCGGTTGAAGTATAGCCCTCGTCATCGTCAACATAAACAAGGGTATTTCCTGCATACAGATTATCAAAATAGAGTGATCCCTGGTAGTCATTGCTGACTCTTGTCGTCTTCCCGGCATTCAGCGCAAGCAGTTCTTCGTCTTCATTTATATAGAAAATCGTCTTTCCGTCAGCTGTCGGGACAAATCCATAACAGTCTTCGTCAATCAGAAGTTCCGGTTTTGCTTCCTCGTTTTTTCCGTCCATCTGATAAAGGTTGTAATCCTTATCTTCGTAGAAAAGTGTTCTGCCGTCGGATGCAACGTAGGCGCTCTTCACATTTTTGACGCCATAAATACGTCTGGCTTCGTACTTGCTGTCCAGATAATAAATGTTATCACCGACCGTATAATAACGATCGCTGAAACTGCCCATTGTCACGCCGTACATTTCATAGTACTGATTATATGACTGGCAGTAGCTCAGCAGCGAAAAGTCGTTGTAGCTGGCAATGGTGTTAAAACCTGTCGAGGACAGAATCCTGACTCCAGCCGCGCCGTCAACAGAACAGTTCAGCCGGCCGTCTTTATCTGTATATACAATTTCATTTCCGGATTTATTGAGGTAACAGGAGAAACCGGACGTAGAAGATCCGAGGCTTTCTTCTTCCTGGGAATCTATGCCCTTGCGGACTATCAGAGTCACTTTGTCGCTCTTGGAACTCTTATCCAGATAATACAGGTACTTACCTCCCTCGGCAATACCGATCGGAATATCATTTTTCCCGAGCTCGACAATATTGTTTCCGTCCCAGACATAGCCCAGAAGGTCGCCGTCATCTTCTCTCAGGGTGTACCCGATATACTTGCCGTCGCAGGACCAGACTTTATTGTAAAGGGTGTTCTTATCCAACATGCCCTCTTCGCCGATAACAATGTCTTTTCCGTCCCGATAAAGCAGCAGCGATTCGCCGTCCGAGTATACGAAATCGTTTCCGATGCCGACAAAGGAAAAATCCGAAACATTCTTATCCAGGTTCGAAAGCGGCTTCAGTTCTGTACCGTCGAAGAAATAAAAGTCTTCGTCATTCTCCAGCACTGCGGCAGTGGAAGGGCTGTTGGTGTTGAGGAGAACCGTGTCTTTGTCGTTCAGGAACTCATTGACATCCGGAGCTGCCTTGGGTGCAACATAATAATACTGATAATTATAATCTTTGTCCCAGTTGTAGATGTAAAGGATATTCGGGTCCACAGCTTCAGGAGATGATGACCCGCTGCCCTTGCCGCTGAGAAGCTTCGGTATGAAGATAAAGCCCAGTACAACCAGCGCGGCCAAAACGGCAACTCCGGCGGCGATCAGGATCAGAAGTTTCTTGTTCTTGAAGATACCGCCGATTCCGCCCGAGGATTTGGGAGCCTTCGGGGCTTTCGGAGCTTTCCCGGATTTTTTCGGTGCAGGCTGAGGACCTGCGGCGATATTCGGATCTGTATAGCCGCCGTAATTCGGCTGCTCAGGCGCCGTGTATCCGCCGTAATTCGGCTGCCCGGGAGCTGTGAAACCGCCGTAATTCGGCTGCCCGGGAGCTGTGAAACCGCCGTAATTCGGCTGCTCGGGCGCTGTGAAACCGCCGTAATTCGGCTGCCCGGGCGCCGTGTTTCCGCCGTATGCGGGCTGCTCGGGTGCTGTGAAACCGCCGTAATTCGGCTGTTCGGGTGCTGTGTATCCGCCGTATGCGGGCTGCTCGGGTGCGCTGCCGTTATTTCGCTGCGGGTCTGTATAGGTGTAATTCGACAGAACGACTGTTGCACCGTCTTCAGGCAGTTTTCCTGCAAGATCTGTAAAACCGCCGTAATTCATCTCCTGTGGCTGAGCCGGCGCGGGATCCAGGCGAGCACCGCACTCCGGACAGAACAGACTGCCGTCTTCAATCTGTGCTCCGCAATTCTCACAAAACATGCTGATACCTCCCTCATTTGTATGATCCATTGTGCTTTTTATCCATATTTTTCCGGATAATCTTCAACAGTA
>CACYBV010000312.1 GCA_902772745.1 uncultured Eubacteriales bacterium | reverse complement strand
CCCGCCGAAACTGTCGGCGTAGGTGATCAGCATGCATTTGTTTTCGATCGGTTTCATGCCCGGCCTCCCGTCACATCAGTCTTCCGGCAGTTCCGTCTTTCGGAAAATCCCGGTTTTCGCATCATACATAGGCTTTCAGGAAATCTATTGTCGCCTGAATCACTTCTTTCGTCCAGAAATACTGGCCGTGGTTCGCGCCTTTGACCTTATAAAATTCCGCATGTTTCCCGCATTCCCGGAGCTTGTTGTACATGATGACGCTCTGTTCGAAAGGAACCGTCACGTCGCGGTCTCCGTGCATCAGAAGGAAGGGCGGATACTCGTTTTCTTCGTGAATATAACTGATCGGGCTGATATAGTCGACGGCGTCCGCGCGTTTTGCCCCCTCTTCGCCGAGAATCATCGGCAGCAGGAATGGCCGGTAGTCTTTGGAACCTTCCCCGAATTTCGAGAAATCCGACACGCCGTACCAGGCGACGCAGGCCTGGACTTCCGAAGACACATCCGGGTATTCCCCGTCGTCGAAGTCCCGCATCCAGCCGGTGGAGCCGACCATAAGGGATGTATGTCCGCCGGAAGAATCGCCGAGGACCGCAATCCGGTTCGGATCGATATCGAAATCATCGCAGTTTGCGCGGAGGAAACGGATCGCCGCCTTCACGTCCGAAACGAAGCCCGGGAAGGGTTCGACGGCCGCGGGACGGTATTCGACTGCCGCAACGACAAAGCCCGCACGCGCGATGTCGATGAACATCGGAAGCTCAACATAGCAGTTCTGCTTTCCCCAGCCGGACCCTTTGATGAAAATGACACAGGGGAAACGCTTCTGCGTCCGCGCGCTCACGTCCTCAATCGGCACATATTTGCTTTCCGGAAGCTCGGAGGGATCCGGCATCTGCGGGCGCTTCGGACGGTCGGGCATCTTCTTCATCATTTCCTCAATCTGCCTCCGGAACAGTCCGTTCGGGATGTTTGGAAACAGAAGCCCCGGATAGAGCATCTGCAGGTGCAGGTCCATCCCGCTTCTCGTTGCGTAGACGATATCATTGGCATAGCGCACGCCGTAACTCTCGGAACGGTCCGCGTACAGTGTTTTCATTCCCGGAACGGCAGTTTCGTCCGACGGGATCAGACGGTTCATAAATCTCGGATCGAATGGCATTTTGATCTCCTCCTTTTCACCTGATCGGCTTTTTCGTTTACTGATAAAAGTCTACCGCAGGACGACAGAGACGTCAAGATTGTTTTTGAAACCGCTGTTCCTCTCCTTTTCTGAAATTCCTGTTTTTCCTTGATTTTCCCTGTTTCCTGCACTATACTATATATTGAACCTAAGATTCCAAAGCGTTTCGCATTTTATGCGTGCACGCTCCTCTCCCGATTCCGAAAAGGCGCTGTCTTATGGAATGAAACACATGAAGCACACACCCGTCGTGCCATCACAATTTCAGAAAGGAAAGACGGATTATGAAAGAATTCCACAGCCGACACGAACGCCGCGCGTATTTTCACGGACTTCAGGGCGAAGAAAAATACGCGGCATTTCAGGAAATGATTGATGAATCCGCGCGCATCGTCTTCTTCGGCGGCGCAGGTGTTTCAACAGAGTCCGGCATTCCGGATTTCCGTTCGAAGGACGGCCTTTACAACAAGCCGGACATACAGTTTTCGGACTACGCGCCCGAATACCTCCTCTCAAGCGACTGCCTTTTCGATGAGCCGAAGGTCTTTTTCGAATTCTACCGGCAGAAGCTGGATGTGCGGGGAATCGAGCCGAACGTTGCACACTATAAGCTCGCGGAGATGGAAAAAGCCGGAAAGCTCTCGGCGGTCGTAACCCAGAACATTGACGGCCTGCACGAGAAGGCCGGCAGCAAAACGGTTTACAACATCCACGGAACGACGTTCCGAAATTACTGCACGGGGCACCCGCATCACGAACTGCCGTCGGATTTCATCCTCGACTCCAAAGAAGCGGTTCCGCACTGCCCCATCTGCGGCCGGATGGTCCGTCCGGATGTGACGCTCTACGGCGAAGCGCTCCCGGACGATGCGGTATACGGCGCGGTCCGCGCGATCGAAGATGCGGATATGCTGATCATCGCCGGGACTTCCCTCACAGTCTATCCCGCAGCTTCCTTTGTGCGCTACTTCCAGGGACAGAACCTGGTCATCATCAACCGCGATGCAACCCCGATGGATTCGGAGGCAGACCTTGTGTTCCACGAAAGCATCGGCAAAGTGCTCGGAATGGTAAAGGTATAATATGATTCTTGCAGATCAGTGGAAAGATTATGAAATCCTCGACTGCTCCGACGGCGACAAGCTGGAGCGCTGGGGAAAATATATCCTGCGGAGGCCGGATCCTCAGGTGATCTGGCAGGATGTGCAGAAAGCGCCGGAATGGAAAAAGCTGAACGCGCATTATCACAGGAGCCAGAAAGGCGGCGGCGAGTGGGAGTTTTTCGATCTGCCGGAGGAGTGGCAGATCCGATACGGCAGCCTGCGTTTCAACCTGAAGCCTTTCAGCTTCAAGCACACCGGGCTCTTCCCGGAGCAGGCGGCAAACTGGGACTGGTTCTCGGAGCTGATACGTGCGCGGGTTTCCCGGGGGAAGCCTGTAAAGGTCCTGAACCTCTTTGCCTACACCGGCGGCGCGACGCTCTCGGCTGCGGCCGCAGGGGCCTCTGTCACGCATGTGGACGCCTCAAAAGGCATGGTCGGCTGGGCAAAGGAAAACGCGGAGGCTTCGGGGCTTTCCGACCGCCCGATCCGCTGGCTTGTCGACGACTGCCAGAAATTTGTCGAGCGGGAAATCCGGCGCGGGAACCGGTACGACGCGATCATCATGGATCCGCCGAGCTACGGCCGCGGCCCCAAGGGCGAGATCTGGAAGATCGAGGACATGTTTCATCCCTTCCTGAAGCTCTGTGTACAGCTTCTCTCCGATGATCCGCTCTTTGTCCTCCTGAATTCCTACACCACCGGCTTCGCGCCTGCGGTGCTTTCGTATCTTCTCGGAATCGAAGTTCAGTCCCGCTTCGGCGGAAGCATCGAAGCCTCCGAAATCGGACTTCCCGTGCGGGAAACCGGCCTCGTGCTCCCCTGCGGATCTTCCGGCCGCTGGACTGCGGATTAATTTATCTGCATTTTCTGTCGGAAATAATCGGTTTCTGTTCTTGATGCTTCCGGCTGCCTCGGGTATAATTGCTTTCAGGGGCGAAGCCGCTATGATCTCAGGACAGCGATTCGGCATCCCGGATCAGGAATGACGAATCGCTGTCCTTGTTTTTATTTCTGTCAGATACAGGAGAATTGCCATGAAAAAAATCGATATGAACCTCGGGTGGACGGTCGAAAAGGAAGGAACCGGCGTTCGGCATCCCGTAAACCTTCCGCACGACTGCATGATTTATGAGAAGCGCCGGAAAGACGCTCCTTCCGGCGGCGCCGGCGCCTATTTTGAGGAGGGAAAGTATCTGTACCGGAAAAGCTTTTCTGCTCCTCCCGCCTGGAAGGACTGCCGGGTCATCCTCGAATGCGAAGGGGTCTATAAAAACGCCTCCGTCTCCCTGAACGGCAAGGAACTGAATTTCCAGGCCTACGGCTATACGGACTTTTACACCGATCTTTCCGAAGCCCTTGATTTTGAAGGGGAAAACGAGCTTCTGATCACCGCGGACAACTCAAAGGTTCCAAACAGCCGCTGGTATTCGGGCGCCGGCATTTTCCGGCCCGTATTCCTGCATATCGGCCCGCAATGCGCGATTTCTCCCCAGGGCATCCGGATTCGGACGCTGGATGCGTCCCGGATCCGTGCGGATGTTTTGCTGACGGAGGATCCGGAGGACCCGGACTATAAGGTACGGATCGAAATCCTCGACGGAGAGTGCGTCGCCGCATCCGCGGAGGGCTGCTCTGCCGAAATTACGATTCCCGATGCAAAACTCTGGTCCGACGAAACGCCGAACCTTTATACCTGCCGCGCATCGCTCCTCTTCGGCGAAGACATCGTCGACTGTGACGAAATCCGTTTCGGCATCCGCACGCTCGAGTGGAACGGCGGAGGTCTTTTCGTAAACGGAAAGGAGACTCTCCTTCGCGGCGCCTGCATTCACCACGACAACGGCATCCTCGGCGCGGCAACGTTTTCGGACGCCGAAGAGCGCCGGGTGCGGATTCTTAAGGAAGCCGGCTTCAACGCAATCCGCTGCGCCCACAATCCGATGTCGAAAAGCATGCTTGATGCCT
>CACYBV010000311.1 GCA_902772745.1 uncultured Eubacteriales bacterium | reverse complement strand
CAATGCGCCAGATCTGGTTCCTTATGATGCGCCGGTTCCATTCGGTGTCCTTCGGTTCATTGCATCCGGCATCCGAACTGGGGCAGGAGTTGAAAACCGAGAAGCTGACGGCGTTTGATTCCTCAAATTTCGCATCAAATTCGAAGCATACCTCATCCCGGTCCCCGGTTTTAAACATGGTCCAGAGAATCGGGACTTCGCGGAAATCGCCGCTGTAGATGAAGTCCTCAAATGCCTGGTTCCATACCGGGTTCTTGCCTGCATAGTGATGTCTGTGATTTCCGAAAATCATCCGGTAAGCCTGATTTTCGGTATCATATTCCAGCTCCCCGTAGATGGCTTCCATATCTTTTTCCGACACCGGCCGGCCGTCGACTATCACATCGCGGAAGAAGAAGCCTTCTTTTTCCGCGAGAATCCCCGGAATGCCTGCATAAGCCGGCGGCTCTTTTACGCCCTGAAGCGAGACCGGCACAACATATTCACCCCGATACTTGGCGAGAAGTGAAATTGCATGGTAGCTTGGGATCCCGTAGACCGTATGGTTGTTGAAGACGATGAGGTTCGGCTTCCAGGCCGTATAATCGGAATTCTGCATCAGCGGAGCATAGGCTGAGAGCTTTACGATATCCTGATTCTGCTCGACGCCGCAGAGAAAAGCAGCTTCCGCAAGCGCGCATTCCCAGGAGGCAATGGTCTTTCCGCCGTTCACGGCGTATTCCCCAAGGAAAATATCCGGCCCCTTACGCGGATAATCGCTGAACATCTCCGTGTTTTCGAGGAAGAATTCCGGTGCATTGTAATAATGCTCGTCCACGATTTCGGTCGGAAGCCCTTCGCGCTCGGTGTGTCCGTTTGAGATATAGATCACATCCGGCCAGGCTTCTTTCAGCGCTTTATAGAACATTTCATAGCGTTTAAGGTATTGCGGGCCGAAGTTTTCGTTGCCGATTTCGACATATTTCAGCCGGAAAGGTTCCGGATGACCCATTTCAGCCCGGAGCGCACCGAATTTAGTATCGGTTCCTCCGAGTGCATACTCAAGTGCATCGAGCGCCTCCTGAAGATATTTTTCCGTAACATCCTCCGGGAAGCCTTTCCCGTGGCGCGCCTGACAGGACATGCCGCAGTTGCACACATAAAGCGCTTCCATTTCAAGATCCTCGCATAGCTGCAGGTATTCATGGAAACCGAGTCCGTTTGTCGTACGGTAGTGCCACATCAGCTGCGCCGAAGGACGCTCCCAGACCGGACCGATCGTTTTGGAAAAGGCAAGCGTGTTTTTTTCGTTGATGCCCTCGACGACGCAGCCGCCGGGGAAACGGATGAAGCTGCTGTGCGTGTTCTTAAGCTGCAGCGCAAGGTCTTCTCTCAGGCCGTGTCCCTTAAAGGTGTGCTCCGGCATGAGGGAAGTGAAGCCGAAAACAACCGTGTTCTCAGAGTCGCTCGCAATCACCAAAGAGAGGTCGTTTCGTTCCTCTTCGCAGAAAATATCCGCGTCATAACGGAGGTATTCGTCGGATGCTTTCACGAAAAGCCGCTCAGAGCCGTAAATCCGGCCCTTTTCGCTCTGAAGTGACAGAAGCAGGACAGAATCCTTCTCAGCTTTCAGAAAGGCGTAAAAGTGTGTTTTTTCGCCTTTTCCGGCGTGTATGCCGAAATACCCGATGTTTTTCAGGGAGCCGCCCGGGGCAAATTCCACCTGAAGCGCCGCCCTGCGCTTTTCGTTCAGCGTGCCATCGGTGAGAAGCCTCATTTCGGCGTTCTCTGCGTACCAGGCCGGAATGTCCGTCGGCGGCACCGCGGCCGCCCATTCATCCATGCCTTCGCCGTGGTTGAAGACGCCGGGCCAGTTTCCGTCGTTCAGGTAGATCAGGTGATCGGGATCCGTTTCACAGTCTTCCGGAACCAGTGAATCTTCAAAAGCGCGGTTTCTCAGACGCTCCGGATACAGACCGCCGTCCGCTGCGTGGTTGATATCCTCAAAGAAGAGTCCGTAGAGCTCCGGAGCTGTGGAAAAGCGAGGCTCTTTTGTGTTGATTGTAACTGTGTTTTTCATGTCGTTATCCTCCCTGAAGGTTTAAAATACGGTTTTTCAGCCGGATGAAGCTGCTGCTTTATTTCGACGAAGTAAAAGCGTCCAGCTGTCTCTGCATTTCGGCTGCAACAGCATCAATGCCGTTCTTATGGAGTTCTTCATTGAACCGCTGCAGATACTCATCCACGTCAACCTGTCCGGCCATCAGCGCCGGGCGGTACTCGTCGACGACTGCGCTGCAGGCTCTGACCTCTTCGTATACTTCCCGGCTGTCAAAGACAAAGCCGGCACCTTTGGAGTAGCGAACGCGCGGATCGTTCCAGAAGTCCATCATACCGGTGTAATAGGTGGAGTCATCGGTTTCGAAGGGCAGGCAGAGACATTCGTTCGGATAGAACCACGGAGCGGACATGTTCCAGCCGCAGTTGTCGGCGGTGACGCCGTCCGCATACCAGGCGCAGCCGTTTTCGTCAACCCGGTAGGTGACGCCTTCGATGCCCATCGCGAGAAACCGTCCGACGTTACTGTCTGTATAGGCCAGATACAGAAGCTTCATCGCTTCATCCGGATGTTCGCAGATGCCGGAAATCTGCCAGCCGTTATAAACGCAGGAATTGTCGCAGCCGGGTTCCGTGAGCTGGAAGACAACCATCGGATAATCCGGACACTGTGCCTTCATCAGGGAATTCGCATAATCGCAGGAGTAGCCTTCGAACATGAATCCGCCGCAGATACCGTCGTTGACCATCGAAGCCCCCATGAGGGAGTTGTTCAGAGGATCGTCACAGAAAAAGCCCATATCCGCGTATTTTCTGCAGCGTTTACAGTAAGCGCGGAACGCATCGCTCGCATAATAATTTACTATAGCCGTATTGCTGTATCCGCGGTCCATCAGTACGCCGAGCGCGTGGTTATCGCCAAGGTCGTCGATTTCCTGCACGGGTTTGACCCACATATCGCTCATCCAGCAGAGCTCGGGGTGCAGTTCTTCCGCCTTTTCAAGATAGGGCTCGAGATCGTCAAGCGTCAGTCTTGCGCCGTGCCTGTCTCCGAGACCGACTTCATCGGCGATATCCTTTCTCATCGCATAGACCTGGAAGTTACCGAAGGAGTCCGCACCGGGGATAGAGTACTGCTCGCCGTTCACCCTGCATGTATCATAGACGGCTTCGGGGAAAAGTTCCCAGAGCTTTGGGTAGACATCGCGGTATTTTTCAAGGGATATGCACTGTTCATTTTCAACCAGCTCGGTTACGGTAGCGTACCATCTCCAGGCATACAGATCGATGGGATTGGTTTTGTCCGAAAGCATCAGGGTCAGGGTTGTCTGGCGGTTTCCTAAGGCGATCGGAACCAGATCGGCCTGAACGCCCGCCCGGATCGATACAAGATATTCGTTCAGGGCGTTTTCGACCAGTTCCTCTTTGTTTTCAGCATTGGAAAAGACGAGGACCTCCATTCTGATGACAGGCCAGCCGGAGACATCGGTGCTTTGCCCGGCCATGTCTGTTTCCGGCGCGTCCTTTTCCTTCCGGATATTGCTGCATGCTGCAGGAGAGAGCATCATCGCAAGCACAAGTACAAAAGCAAGCAGTTTTTTCATCTGTTTCCCCTTCACTATGCTGAAATCAGGCTTTATCCTGAGGCGTGCTGCGGTATTCGGAAGGCGTATATCCTGTCAGCAGTTTGAAAGACCGGGTAAAATTGCTGTAATTCGCGTATCCGACGTGACCGGAGATGACGGAAACCGGGAGATCCGTCATCGTGAGAAGATGCTTGGCTGCTTCGATTTTTTCGTTTTCGATAAAGCGCTTCAGCGAGGATCCGGTCGCTTTCTTAAAGGCCCGGGTCAGGTAAACCGGGCTGAGCGCGACGTAATCTGCGATTTCCGTCACGAGAAGTTCCCGATCCAGATTGCTTCGGATATAGCGTACCGTCTTCTGTATGAGTTCTTCCCCCGGAATATCGATTTTTTCATACAGTTTCAGGAAGACCCGGGAGAGACCCTCTTTCAGACGCGAAACCGTATCATAACAGTACATGAAATCGTAGTATGAAAAATTCTCATCGAAAATATCGGTGCTGGAAATATCTTCCGCAGCCATATACCCCAGAATCAGTTCGGATACTCTCTGATGGAATCTCATGAGAAAATCACGGTTGACGGCTTCGCGCCCTGAGTGATAATCAAGATAGCGGAAGACACTGTCTTTAAAATCCGTCAGCCGGTTTTTCTGCAGAAGCGACTTCCATGTCGAGGATTCCTGCTCAAAGGAATAGCCGGAGGAGGAAAGAGAACTCAGATCCCCGACCTGATATACATGGCTGGCGCCGCGGACATTGTTCCTGGTCTCTTCGAGAATTTCCTGCACCGAAGCGGGAAGATCGTCGTAATCCTCATATCTTCCGCAGTACACGGCGGCCTGCAGCCGGAGAAGTTTGCCGAAAAACACGCGCAGTTCCTCAAGCCGCTGAAGGACAAGCGGAAACGCCGGTTCTTTCTCTTCGGGGAAGCAGAGGATTCCGATATAATCTCCGGAGCCGTTGTCCCGGACGATCAGCGCGTTCTCGAGCCCCAGGGGCTGCATGGTTTCATCCGCCACATTTTTGTAGATGGAGCGGAACAGCGACTTGTCATCCGTATTATTAACGGGACTTTCCGTAAGAAGCTGCAGATAATAAGCCAGGTACCGCCAGTCTTCATGGAAGCTCCCGAAGCAGTCGGAAAGAAGCTTCTGCAGGAAGCTGTCATCCAGCGACAGTCCTGTGAGATACCGATAGGAGTTTGCTTCCAGGATATTCTGTTCATGATTCTCATAGAAACTCCCTTTTTCCATCAGACGGCGGTTTTTTTCTTCGATGGAAATCTGGTGAAGCGCCCGTTCAATGACAGACCGGAGCTCTTCCTTCGCGACGGGCTGAAGCACATAATCGAAGCTCTGCATGGAGATGGCTTCTTTCATGTATTCAAAATCCGCGTGGGCGGTCAGGAAGACAAACTTGCTGTCCGGGAAGCGTTCAAGCGCCCACCGGGCAAAAGAAATCCCATCCTCTTCGGGCATGACGATGTCGCACAGAAAGATCGCATAATCCTTTTTCTGTGTAAGCGTGCGGGCTTCTTCGGCGGATCCCGCCGTATCGATATCCTGAAACGGCAGGTTCATTTCCTGCAGCTGCATTCGTACCGTATTCAGTATCAGCGGTTCATCGTCAATGATCAGTATATTCATATGCATTCTCCGGAAGTGTTATTTCTGTTGCCGCGCCGCCCTGCGGAGCGTTGTAAAACCTGAACTGTTCCCTGCCGTCATACATCAGCCTGCAGCGGTATTTCAGGTTCAGGATTCCGACATGCTGTGCGTCGAAATTGAATTCTGCTGTTGGCTGATTCAGTTTTTCCAAAATATTAATGGAATATCCGGGGCCGTTGTCCGTAATCCGGATTATAAGATTCTCTTTGGAATCATCAAGGCCTGT
>CACYBV010000310.1 GCA_902772745.1 uncultured Eubacteriales bacterium | reverse complement strand
CGAGAACTCCCAGTCGCTGTCCTTCTGCTCCCGGCTTCTCTGAAGCGCCTCCGGGTTCTTGTCGAAGCCTTCTTTACATTTTTCCTTCGTCCATTTCAGGGCTTTTTCATACTCTTCGCGGTCATAGATTCCTTCCGTCATCCGGCGGATGATTTCCACCTCGTCCACAGACTCGACACGCATCCCGAGATATTCCTCGATGAAGGCAGGATCGATGATCGAGCCGCCGATGCCCATCGTGACGGAACCGATCTGAAGATAGGACTTCCCGCGCATGGAGCAGGCCGCAACCGCAGCTCTTCCGAAGCGGAGAAGCTTTTCCCGGACATCTCCCGGGATCTCAGTATCATCCGCGTCGCAGACTTCATGGCCGTAAATTCCGAAAGCCGGAAGGCCTTTCTGTGCGTGCGTTGCAAGAACCGACGCAAGGTATACGGCGCCCGGGCGTTCGGTTCCGTTGAAACCCCAGACCGCTTTTACGGTCATCGGGTCCATATCCATCGTCTCCGCCCCATAGCACCAGCAGGGCGTCACGGTCAGCGTAATATCCACGCCTTCTTTCCTGAATTTGTCCGCGCAGGCCGCGGCTTCCGCGACGCGTCCGATCGTGGTGTCCGCGATGACCACCTTCACCGGCTCACCGTTGGAATAACGGATATTTTCTTCGAAAAGTTTCTTCGCGGACCTGGCCATGTTCATTGTCTGTTCTTCCAGGGATTCTCTCACCCGGAGCGCCCCGCGCCTGCCGTCGATTGTCGGCCGGATGCCGATTACAGGGTAAGATCCGATCAGTCTCGATGCTGCCATGAAATGCTCCTCCTTGCGATGCGGGTATTTTCCCGATATAAACCCGTTCTGAGATTATTATAATAAGCACGCTCCATTTTCGCAAGAATATTTCAAAAAAGATTCTGTCTTTTTTATTGTGTTTTTCCGATGATTCATCTATAATCTGATCATATACGGAATTCGGCGGTTCCCGATTCCGGACATTAATGAAAAAGGTGTCTGATACAGCATGAAAAAAATCAGTTCTCTGAAATATAAAATTCTTCTGTCCATGATTGTCATAGTGCTTGTGATGCTTCTTGCCGTCGGGATCGTGCTCGGGATTACGATGAAAAACGTTATCGGAACCCTGATCGATTCCAACACGAATATGGCAGAGATTTCGAAGAAGCGCTCTTCCGCTTCCCTTACCGACAATATCCGCACAAGTCTCCTGAATCTTGCTTCCGACAAAGCCAGCCTCGCGGACCGGAGCTTCTCCGATTTCGAGCAGGCCGTTAAAACCACTGCGAGCGCCGCTGAAAAGATCTATCGGGATCAGGAGATGTACGCTCCGCGCGAAGTTCCGCTTCCGGACGCCGAAAATGACGGCCAGCTTACACTGCAGGTCCTGTATTCCGAAAGCGCGGATCCCGATGATCCCGTACTCAGAAAAGAGCTTCTTCTTCTCGGAAACATTCAGGAAACGCTCTATGCGCTGAATGAAAACAGCGAAAGCATTGCCTCCATCTATTACGCTTCGGAGTCCGGCTTCATGATCCAGGCGGATTATATTCCGGCAAAAAAATACGACGAAGAAGGAAATCTGCTGCCGCTTGAAGCAAGGGAGCGGCCCTGGTACCGCGGCGCCCGGCTGCGGGGAGCGCCTTTTCTGACACCCGTAACCAAGGATGCGCACACGGTGCGCTACGGGATTATGTGCGGAGTTCCGGTTTATGCGGACGGACAATTCGCGGGCGTCGCAGGCGCGGGCATGTATCTCGACGATGTGGAAAAAATGGTCCAGAACGTGGATATCGGCGAATCGGGAAATGCTTTCATCATCAACCAGGACGGGCAGGTTCTCTTCTCCACCTTTGATGACGGCCCGCTTGCGGTTTCCGCAGACGGACCGGATCTGAGAAAACTGGATGATAAATTCCTGAGCGCAATGGCAGCGAATGCAGTCGGCGGGCGCTCCGGCGTAGACAATTTCAGTATCGGCGGAGCTTCATATTATGCGGCCTACGCCCCGATGAAAACCGTCGGATGGTCTTTCTTCCTCGTGCTTTCCCAGTAAGAAGTGCAAAGTCCGACAAGGGCGCTGTACCAGATCCTGAACACCGTATCGGAAAAGGCGGTTTCGGACACCAGCGCACATATCCGAAAATCCCTTCTGGTGCTTTTTGCGGTTACTGCCCTGGCGGTTCTTTTGACGCTTCTGATCTCCTATCTGTTGTCGCGGCACATCGTTCGTCCGATCGAAAAGCTGACGCAGGAGGTCGGCAAAGTTGAAGGAGACAGTCTTTCTTTCGACTGGAACCCGGGCACAGGCGATGAAACGCAGCTTCTTGCAGACTCCTTCCGCTCCCTTACCGGCCGCATGCAGAACTATATCGACGACCTGCAGACGGTCACCGCGGAAAAAGAGCGCATCGGTGCGGAACTGAATATCGCGACGAGGATCCAGGAAGGCATGCTTCCGAACACCTTCCCGGCTTATCCGGACCGTTCTGAATTCGGTATTTTTGCCAGCATGGATCCCGCAAAGGAAGTCGGCGGAGACTTCTTCGATTTCTTCCTGATCGACAGCGATCACCTCGGGCTCGTCATCGCGGACGTCTGCGGAAAAGGCGTTCCCGCCGCACTCTTCATGATGGCTTCCAAGATCATCCTTGCCAACAACGCGAAGCAGGGAATGAGCCCCTCCCGCGCTCTTTACGAGACCAACAACGCGATATGCGCCAACAATAAAATGGAGCTTTTCGTCACGGTCTGGTTCGGCGTTCTGGAGATTTCCACAGGAAAAATCACCGCCGCAAACGCCGGCCATGAATATCCGATCCGGATGACCGACGGAGATCATTACGAAATCATCAACGACGGGCAGCACAGCTTCGCCGTCGGTGTATTCCCGGATGAGGAATACCGGGAATACGAATGGCAGCTCAGCCCGGGCCAGAAGCTTTTCCTCTACACGGACGGCGTCATGGAAGCGATGAATCAGAACCGCGAACAGTTCGGTGCAGAACGTCTCCTCGAAACCCTGAACCGGGATCTCTCTCTGAGCCCGGAGGAGACGGTCTCTTCTGTCCGTACAGCCGTCGACGATTTCGTGGCCGAAGCGGAACAGTTCGACGATCTCACGATGCTCTGTCTCGAGTACCGCGGTTAAAATCCCGTCATCCCGGGTAAAGCCGGGGGATTTCATCCAAAGTGTATCATCCCGTGCGCGTGAAACGAACCGGGGGATCCCATCCGGATATCTCACCGTACGGAATCCCCCGGTTTCACTCGGGACGGCTGAATATTTACAGTTCCACCACAAGATCCGACCCTGACACAATGCCCGAGTAAGCTTCGACCTCGACTTCCGGCGCGTTCACGAAGCGGATCCGGCAGCCTTCGGCGTTGGTCTTCACAGTAACCTTATTGCCCTCTCTTTCGAGTTTCAGGAAATACAGTTCCTTTCCGTCCTGGTATACGGCGGTCTCCGCCGTATCCGAAAGCTGGTAGACCCTGAATTCCACATTTTTCTCAAATCTGACATTCACGTCCGGCGCTTCGATCGCGGTCGGAATAATCGAATCCGGCTTCACATAAAGCGGAATGCCGAAGTAATCCATCTTCTCCTCAAACCACGAGTTTCCGTACTTTTCCTCGCCCGTGAGATAATTGGTCCAGAGACCGCTCTCCTTCGGCAGATACCAGCTCGCGATGCCCTCCTCATTGAAGACAGGAGCGACGAGGAGTTTGTCCCCGAGGATAAACTGACGGTCAAGATAACGCACCGCACGGTCGTTCTGGTAATCGAGAACCGTCGCGCGCATCATCGGAATGCCGGTCTCGTGCGTCCTGACCGCGCTCGAGTACAGATACGGCAGAAGTGACAGTTTCAGCTTCGTGAAGAACCGGCAGACGTCCACTGCCTCTTCGTCATAGAGCCACGGCACGCGGTAACTGGAGGATCCGTGCAGGCGGCTGTGCGTCGAGAGCAGGCCAAAAGCCACCCACCTCTTATATACATCTGCCGTCGATTTGTCTTCGAAGCCGCCGATATCGTGTGCCCAGAAGCCGAAGCCGGAACTGGTGAACGACAGTCCGCCGCGGATCGACTGGTACATGCCGTCGTAGGTGGACCAGCAGTCGCCGCCCCAGTGTACCGGGAACTTCTGTGAGCCGGCTGTCGCACTCCGCGCAAACACGACCGCTTCCTCTTCGCCCTTTACTTCCTTAATCGCGTTAAACACCGTCTGGTTATAGAGATAGGTGTAGAAATTATGCATCTTCTTCGGGTCGGAGCCGTCGAAGTATACGACGTCCTCATCCGGAATCCTTTCGCCGAAATCGGTCTTGAAGCAGTCGACACCGATCGCCATCAGCTTCTTCAGCTGATCCTGATACCACTTTACAGCCGCCGGATTCGTGAAGTCCACGATCGCAAGGCCCGGCTGCCACATATCCCACTGGAAAACCGAGCCGTCCTTCCGCTTGATGAAATATCCGTTTTCCATGCCTTCTCTGAAGATCTCGCCCTCCTGTCCGACATAGGAATTGATCCAGCAGCAGACCTTGATGCCCCGGTCGTGAATCTTCGCGATGAGCCCCGCCGGGTCCTCGAAGACCTTACTGTCCCAGATGAAGTCGGTCCAGTGGAAGTCCCGGAGCCAGCAGCAGTCAAAATGGAACACCGAAAGCGGAATACCGCGGTCCAGCATCCCGTTGACAAAGCTCATGACCGTATCCGTATCATAGCTTGTCGTAAAGGATGTCGACAGCCACAGGCCAAAGGTCCACTGTGCAGGTAAAGCAGGCTTTCCTGTGAGATCCGTATAGCGCCTGAGAACGTCCCGAAGATCCGGGCCGTTGAACACGAAATAATCCAGTTTCTCTCCCTGCACGGCAAATCCGATCTTACTGACCTGCTCGGTTCCGACCTCAAATTCCACGGCTTCCGGATGATTCACGAAGACGCCGTAGCCGCGGCTCGAAAGATAGAACGGAATGTTCTTGTAGCTCTGCTCGGTACAGGTTCCGCCGTCCTCGTTTCGGATCACGACAGACTGACCGTTTTTGACAAAGGTCCCGAAGCGTTCGCCGAGACCGTAAATCTGCTCGTCGACCGAAAGCGAAAGCCGCTCGGACATCCATGAATTACCGGGCTGGTCGTACATAAAACCGGTCCAGTTTTCTTTGATAAAGGCAAGGTCGCGCTGGGTGCTCTTCGTAATCACCTGCCCGTCACGCGTAAAGCTCATGGTGAAGGGATCCTTCGTGATCGTGAGCGCGAGGTTTCCCGAACGCACGATTACCGCGTCCTCTGTCTCCTCCGCGTCAATCGGCGAGTTTTCGTCCAGATTCAGCGGGAATTCCGGGCCATTATTTATGCCGCCGATGTGACGGACAGCCTGCACCCGGATCACCTCCGGCGCGGGGGTCGTCACGCTGATCGTCAGAACAATACCGCCGAGTGTCGAGCCGTGTCCGTTTATATAGGCCTCCGGTCCTAAAAAGCGGACCTTGTGGCCGTCGATTTCGATCTGCAATGCCTGTTTCGGCCAGAAGGCGTGAACGCCTTCCTTATTGAGCCAGCAGCCGTTTTCGTACTGCATAACAATGTCCTCCTGTGTTTATAAGTCTTATCTCATTCCGTAATCGCAAAGCATCTGACCGGAAGTCCCGTCGCGCCTTCGAATCTCGGCCAGAGCGCGACCAGGATAGCGCCCGCCGGTGCAACCTGATCGAGGTTTTTCAGGACTTCAACCTGTAATTTTCCCTGCTGCAGTACATAGCGCTCGCAGGCGAGATCTTCTGCTGCGGCTGCCTCCTTCGAAGCATCCGTATCGAGCGTTTCATGGCCGTTTGCGGCCGCATTCCGGACTTCATAGATGTACTTCAGCGCAGGAAGCGACCAGCCCGGGAAGTTCTCGGAGCCGTCCTCTAAAATACCGGAAAGTTTATCCATATCCGGCCAGTTTTTGTACCAGTCCGTCCGAAGCGCCACGAACGCGCCGTCCGGGATCGGACCGTACTTTTCTTCCCAGGCCATAAGGTCCTCAGGCTGCACCGAGTAGTGCACATCCTCTTTGACCTTGTCCGTAATGTCGATCACGCACAGCGGGAAAACCGCGTCCTTCACGCCGTACTTTTCGGAAAGCGGCGCGCCTTTCACGAAGTGGCCCGGGAAGTCAATGTGCGTTCCGAACTGACCGGGGAACTTGAAGGTCTGGATCAGACATTCGAGCATCGGGTTGCCCCAGTCGAATACGGTCCTGGAGAGCTCCACCGAACCCTCGGGTATTCCCGACCAATAGGGGCTGTCGTTATTCAGCGAGTGGGAAAGCTCCACCCATTTCAGTTTTTTTACTTCATTCAAAGCGTCCCAGAGTTTATACATGTTCCTATGTCCTCCCGACACAATATTTGTTGATCCGATCATAGCATATCCCGCCGGAATCCGCAACTTGAAAATTCACGCAGCGGGCGACGGGGCACAGCTGCCATTTTCGGCAGATGTACCCCGTCCTATTTTGCTCAGCCAAGATTCAGCGGTCCGGCCTCTTCGCTTTCCTTCTTCAGTTGTTCCGGATCGAAACCGGCTTTCTTAAGCCGGGCGTTCACATCTGCATCGATCCTCTTCCCATAAGCCGGAGCATTCTTCGGAACGTGCTGAAGCGCCCGCTTCGTGCCGTACCTGGAAAGATCGATGTAGTTTTCGTCGCCGCGATGCACTTTTCTGACTTCATTTGTCCTGTCCACAACCTGTTTTGCGAATCTGCGGAAGCCCGGGACATGCTCATGTGCGACTGCAAGCACGTCGATACTGTTGTCGAAACGGTCCTGGCTCGTCCGGAATCTCCGCATGCTTTTCTTGCCTTTGGTATAGTCTATTGTATGTCCGAGAAGATTACCGTTCGCGCGGATCAGCTTTGATTCGATATCCGGGTCCTCCGGATTCAGCGCTGCGATCGAGTCCACGGCATTCTTCATCGCCGTGTACTTCTCGGACTGCCCTTTTGAAGGAACCATCGATTCCGAAAGTTCCTTCATCTTCCGTATATATTCCGCGCGTTCGTTTTCCGGTACGCCGTATTTTTTCCTCAGCATGGCATGAGGCGCTTCCGTCGCACGTTCTCTTGTCGTCAGGGCTCTCGTGACTTCGGCATCGGAGAAATTTTTAAAAATGTCCATCTTCAGGTAGCTTTTTGCGTTCTTCTGAACAGCTTCCGCGTCAAAGTGGTCTGGATTTTTCAGGTTCCACTCGTTTGCCGAAAAAAACATCGCAAGATGCTCGCGCTGCTTTGCCGGAGTGTCCATGATTGCCTTTGCACCGATATGCCGGCACAGGAATCTCTCATAGGCCGATGCGTTTTCACCAAGATGGTTTCCATAAGTCCTGGAAAATACGGAATCCTCCTCTATCCGATAAGGCTCTCTTCTGTCCGCTTCTTCAGAAAATACCTGAAACTGATCATTGATATTGTCCGCCCGCTTTTTAATATACATCGGCCATCCGGTTTCCTTCACCCATTTTTTGATCGGCTCCGGAGGACTGTATTCCCTTCGGTTCAGAAGCTTCATGCCCTGATCAAAAGTTTTTCTGTCTTTCTCGCTCAGGTTCTCACGCACCATATTCGAGCTCAGCGACGTCACTTCCCGCATCAGGTCCTGCATGTACCGGATTGCCGCAGCTTTATAAATATTTTTGTCCGTCACTGTTTTGATTTTGTAATCGGGATTCTGGTTTTTCTGCTTCTGCTGCTCCCCCTCCAGCTTTTTTTTGAAATAATCATAGGCATTTGTCTCTCTGGTACAGGGAAGCCCCCTTTCTTTGGCCTCGGCCAAAAAGTATTCCTGCTCTTTCGGGCTGTTGAAGCCTGCATCCAGAAATTCCCCGATTGTCATTGATTTTAATGCGTCCACGTTCGGAATCGGAGATTTTTCCATCATTTTTTCCGTGTAAAAAGAAGTGCCCATATAGTAATTGTTCTGGAGATCCTTGAACGATTTGCTTAAAATGATTGTTTTATTATAGTTTCCCGTCAAGTGAAGATATTCTGCCTTTTCCTCCCGGTTCTCCTCATCCCCGGGCAGGGAATTCAGTATATTTTCATAATCTCTGCCGCATTCCATCGCGATTTTGGCCTGCAGAAGTCCAAGAACCGTATAGCCTTTCCTGAGATTCTCCAGGGTACCTTTGCGAAGCACGTTTTTCATCACATCATTTTCAATCACGTCCGAGGCTTTTGAGATTTTTTTTCTGGATGTACTGTCGATCGGTATGCGGATTTTTT